>VGET01000007.1 GCA_016869195.1 Alphaproteobacteria bacterium
CACCGGAAGCTTGTTCGATTTCGATCTCGATCGGGCTTGCCACACCGATCGAACCAGAAGAACGACGAGCGTCGCGGAACTTAGGGGGGTCGAAACGGAATGTCGGCGATCGAAGCGCGCCGCAGAACGCGCGAGCGTCTCGGGTCGGACGGAAGCTACGCGGGAGATGTGACGCCGGCCGAGGCATGGGAAATTCTTGAAGGCGAGGCCGACGCGATACTGATCGATGTCCGCACCGACGCGGAGTGGAACTATGTCGGCGTGCCCAATCTCAGCTCGCTCGGCAAGAAGCCGGCCTTGATCGCCTGGCAGATATTCCCGACCGGTGCGCTCAATCCGCGCTTCGTAGATGATGTCGCGAAGCTCGGCATCAGGAAGGACGCCACCGTGCTCCTGCTCTGCCGCACCGGCGGACGCTCGAAGGCAGCAGCGCAGGCGCTGACCGCCGCCGGCTTCAGCGCAAGTTACAATGTGCTCGATGGCTTCGAGGGTGGCCACGACGCCAATCAACACCGCGGCACCCGGGCCGGCTGGAAAGCCGTCGGCCTGCCCTGGGGGCAAGGCTGAGCGATGCAGCGGAATCCGGCAGGGCGACTGGAGTCGCTCGAGGAGCAGTGGCAAAAGGTCCGCGGCCGCCTGCGTGACGAAGTCGGCGACAAGGCCTATCAGAACTGGCTCAAGCCGCTGACCTTGAAGGGCCTTGATGGCAGCGAGGTGAGCCTGGGCGCGCCGTCACGCTTCCTGCGTGACTGGGTTTTGTCGCGTTATGGCGATCGTATCCGGGCGCTCTGGTCGGCCGAGAATCCGTCGGTGCTGCGCATCGGCTTCAAGATCGACGCGACCGATGGCCAGGAGCCGCAGCCACTCGTCTTCAAGGCAACGGCCCCGAGTTCGGTCGGTGAAAATGCCGCGCCTGCCGCCGACGTGACGTCGGATGGCGCGCGGGCTTATACGCCTCGCCCCGCGGAAGATGAAGACGGTGCGCCGACCTCGCCGCTCAATCCGCGCCTGCGCTTCAGCACCTTCGTGATCGGCAAGCCCAATGAGTTCGCCTATGCGGCCGCGCGGCGCGTGGCGGAATCATCGGCCGTGCCGTTCAACCCGCTCTATCTCTATGGCGGTGTCGGGCTCGGCAAGACGCACCTCATGCAGGCGATCGCGTGGCACATCCGCGAGCGCGATCCCTCGCGCCGGGTGCTCTATCTCTCGGCCGAGCGCTTCATGTATCAGTTCGTGCGTGCCGTGCGCTTCAAGGACACGATGGCGTTCAAGGAGCAGTTCCGCTCAGCCGACGTTTTGATGATCGATGACGTGCAATTCATTTGTGGCAAGGATTCGACGCAGGAAGAGTTCTTTCACACCTTCAACGCGCTGGTCGATCACAACCGGCAGATCGTGATCTCGGGCGATCGCAGCCCGAGCGACCTCGACCAGATGGAAGAGCGCCTGCGCTCGCGCCTCGGCTGGGGTCTTGTCGCTGACATCCACGCCACGACCTACGAGCTCAGGCTCGGCATCTTGCAGAGCAAGGCCGAGCTGATGGGCATGCCCAATATTCCGAAGGACGTGCTTGAGTTCCTGGCGCACCGCATCACCGCGAATGTGCGCGAGCTTGAGATGGCGCTGAACCGCGTGGCGGCGCATTCGACGCTGGTTGGACGCGCCATTTCGCTCGAGATGACGCAGGAGATTTTGCGCGACGCACTCAGAGCGAGCGATCGGCGCATCACGATCGAGGAGATCCAGCGCAAGACCGCCGAGTTCTACAACCTCAAGCTGGCCGAGATGTCATCCGAGCGGCGCGCGCGGGCGGTTGCGCGTCCGCGCCAGGTCGCGATGTACCTCTGCAAGCAGCTCACCACGCGCTCGCTGCCCGAGATCGGGCGCAAGTTCGGCGGACGCGACCACACCACGGTGATGCATGCGATTCGGGTGATCGAGGAGCTCAAACAGAGCGATCCCGCGCTCGCCGAGGACATCGAGCTGATCCGGCGCCTGATCGAGGGCTGACGGGCTTATTTTCGTCGTTAGATCAAATATTTATAGATAAGCTCCCGGGGCGCCGAATCCGGTTTGTCAGGCCCCTCCCGATGCTATAATCGCCGGCCCTTCGCGTCGCGGCCGGGCGTATCTCGGTGCGCCCGATACGGGATCTCGCAGCCCTGGTCGTCCCACAGAACAACACGCCGGTCGTCATGAAGCTCACGATCGAACGCACCGCCCTTCTCAAGTCGCTCAGCCATGTCCAGAGCGTGGTCGAGCGGCGCAGCACCATCCCGATCCTGTCGAACGTGCGCCTCGAGGCCGCGAGCGGCGGCCAGCTCAGGTTGACCGCGACGGACATGGACCTCGCGATCGTCGAGGCTTCGCCTGCGGCGGTAGCAAAAGCGGGCGCCACCACGACGAGCGCGCATACGCTCTACGATATCGTGCGCAAGCTGCCGGAGGGCTCCCAGCTCGAGTTCATGCCGTCAAGCGCCGATGGCCGCCTCGTCTTGCGCTCGGGCCGCGCGAAATATGAATTGCCCTGCCTGCCGGTCGAAGATTTCCCGGTCATGGCCGAGGGCGAGCTGCCCTATGAGTTCGAGCTGCCGGCGGCCGATCTGCGCCGCCTGATCTCCAAGACACGCTTCGCGATCTCGACCGAGGAAACGCGCTATTATTTGAACGGCATCTACCTCCATGCCGCGGTCTCTGACGGGCAGGGGCGGTTGCGCGCGGTCGCGACCGACGGGCACAGGCTGGCGCGCGTCGATGTCGCGCTGCCGGACGGCGCCGCGGGCATCCCCGGCGTCATCGTGCCGCGCAAGGCGGTCGGCGAGCTCGCCAAGCTGATCGAGGAGAATGACGGCGCGGTCGCGGTCGCGCTCTCGGAAAACAAGATCCGCTTCGGCCTCGGCAGCGCGACGCTCACCTCGAAGCTGATCGATGGCTCGTTTCCCGACTATGAGCGCGTCATCCCGACCGGCAATGACAAGCGGCTCACCGTCAACAATGACGAGCTGCGCCAGGCGGTCGACCGCGTCTCGACGATCTCGACCGAGAAGTCGCGCGCCATCAAGCTTGCGCTCTCAAAGGGCAAGCTCGTGCTCTCAGCCGCGAGCCCCGAGGCCGGCAGCGGCACGGAAGAGCTCGATGCGCAGTTCGACGGTCCCGCGCTCGAGATCGGCTTCAACGCCCGCTATATCCTCGACATGACCGATCAGATCGAAGGCAATGAAATCAGCTTCATGGTCTCTGACTCGGCGGCGCCGACCTTGGTCGGCGATTCGGGTGATGCGGGCGCGGTCTACGTCATCATGCCGATGCGGGTATAGTCGTTGCGGTCAGTGGGGCGCGGTTCGCGTTCGTTCGATGTTGCGCTGACGCTTCCGCTCGCGGCTCGGGCGCCCGCGCGCCTTTCGATCGATCGGCTGGCGCTGACCGGGTTTCGCGGCTATGCGCGACTCCGGCTCAACCTCGGGCCCGAGCCCGTCGTACTCACCGGGCCGAACGGCGCGGGCAAGACCAATCTGCTCGAAGCGGTCTCGTTCCTGAGCCCGGGGCGGGGCCTGCGCGGCACGCACCTGTCGGACGCGCTCTGCGACCGTGCCGATATTGAGCCGGCACCGACCGCCTGGTCCATCGGGGCGAGCGTCTCGACCCAGCATGGCAGTGTAGAGCTGGCCACCGGCTGGCCATTGCCCGGCGGCGCCAAGCCCGGCAGCGAGCGACGCATGGTACGCATCGACGGCCGTTTGGCGGGCGGGCAGGCGGCGCTGGCCGAGCATGTGTCGCTGGTCTGGCTCACACCCGCCATGGATCGGCTGTTCGTCGAGGGCGCGGCGGGGCGCCGTCGCTTTCTTGACCGTCTGGTCTTCGCGCTTGATCCTGCCCATGCCGGCCGCACGCTCGCCTTCGAGCGCAGTCGGCGCGCGCGCGCCAAGCTGCTCGCCGAGGGGCGCTTCGATGAGGCTTGGCTCGGCGCGATCGAGCACGACATGGCGGAGCGTGCGGTTGCGATCGCGGCCGCGCGGCTCGATCTGATCGGGCGGCTCGAAGGCGCGATCATCGAGGCGGAGACGCCGTTTCCGAAACCGGCGCTGGCGCTCGACGGGCTGATTGAGGGTTGGCTCAGCGATGCGCCCGCGCTCGAGGCCGAGGAGCGCTATCGGTGCCATCTCGCCGCCATGCGCCGGCGCGACGCCGAGGTCGAGACCTGCGACGGCCCGCAGCGCAGCGACCTCGTCGTCAGCTTCGAAGCCGGCGGCCGCGCAGCCGAGCATTGCTCGACCGGCGAGCAGAAGGCGCTGCTGATCGCGCTTGTGCTCGCTCATGCCCGCCTGATCACGAGGCTCAAAGGGGCGGCCCCGATCCTTCTGCTCGATGAAGTGGCGGCGCATCTCGATGAAGGTCGGCGCGCCACGCTGTTCGACGAGATTCTCGCGCTCGGCTGCCAGGCCTGGATGACCGGCACCGAGACCCAACCGTTTGCACTTTTGAAGTCGGCCGCGCGCTTCCTGGCCGTGCGGCAGGCCGATGTGACCGAGGAGTCTGTTCATGGCTGACACACCCGAACGCCCCGACGAGCCGCGTGATGCCGTGGCCGGCGCCGAAGCCTATGGCGCCGAGGCGATCAAGGTGCTCAAGGGCCTCGATGCGGTGCGCAAGCGGCCCGGCATGTACATCGGCGACACCGATGATGGCTCGGGCCTCCACCGCATGATCTATGAAGTCGTCGACAACGCGGTCGACGAGGCCCTGGCCGGCTATTGCGATCATGTGCAGGTCATCTTGAACGCCGATGGCTCGTGCACCGTGCGCGACAATGGCCGCGGCATCCCGACCGCGATCCATGAGGAGGAGGGCGTCTCGGCGGCCGAGGTGATCATGACGCGCCTCCACGCCGGCGGTAAGTTCGATCAGAACACCTACAAGGTGTCGGGCGGCCTACACGGCGTCGGCGTCTCGGTGGTGAACGCGCTCTCCGAATGGCTTGACCTGCGCATCTGGCGCGAGGGCAGGGAGCACTATATGCGCTTTCGCCACGGCGACGCGGTCGCGCCGCTCGCCGAGGTGGGCGAGGCACCACGCGAGCGCCACGGCACGGAGGTCACCTTCCTGCCCTCGACCGCGACCTTTACCAAGACCGAGTTCGATTTCGAGACGCTCGAGCATCGCCTGCGCGAGCTGGCGTTCCTCAACCCCAATATTCGCATTGACCTGACCGACCAACGCTCGGCCGAGCCCCGCACCGTGAGCCTGCACTATGCCGGCGGCATCGCCGAGTTCGCCGCTTATCTGGATCGCGCCAAGCAGCCGCTGATCCCGAAAGTCGTGCACTTCCAGGGCCAGATCGATCGGGTCACGGTCGAATGCGCGGTGCAGTGGAACGACAGCTATCACGAGACGATGCTGTGCTTCACCAACAACATCCGACAGGGCGATGGCGGCACGCACCTCGCGGGTTTTCGCGCGGCGCTCACCCGCACGATCAACAACTTCGCGGTCTCAACCGGCCTCGCCAAACGCGAGAAGGTGACGCTGACCGGCGATGACGCGCGCGAAGGCCTGACCGCGGTGCTCTCGATCAAGGTGCCCGATCCCAAATTCTCCTCGCAGACCAAGGAGAAGCTGGTGTCGTCTGAGGTGCGGCCGGCGGTTGAAACCGTGGTGGCCGAGAAGCTCGGCCAATGGTTCGAGGAGCGCCCGGGTGAGGCCAAGGCGGTGCTTGCCAAGGTGGTCGAGGCTGCGATCGCGCGCGAGGCGGCGCGCAAGGCGCGCGATCTCACGCGCCGCAAGGGCGTGCTCGACATCGCGAACCTGCCGGGCAAGCTCGCGGATTGTCAGGAGCGCGACCCCAAGCTCTGCGAGCTGTTTCTCGTCGAGGGTGATTCGGCCGGCGGCTCGGCCAAGCAGGGGCGCGACCGGCGCTTCCAGGCCATCCTCCCCTTGCGCGGCAAGATCCTGAATGTCGAGCGCGCACGGCTCGACAAGATGCTGTCCTCGGCCGAGATCGGCACCATCATCGCGGCGCTCGGCACCGGTATCGGCCAGGAGGATTTCGATCTCACGAAGCTGCGCTACGACAAGATCATCATCATGACGGACGCGGACGTCGACGGCTCGCACATCCGCACGCTCCTGCTCACCTTCTTCTTCCGCAACATGCCGGAGCTGGTGAAGGAGGGGCATCTCTATATCGCCCAGCCGCCGCTCTATCGGGTGAAGCGCGGGCAGAGCGAGGTCTATCTCAAGGGTGAGCGCGAGCTCGAGGACCATCTCACCATGGCCGGCATCGAGGATGCCGTGATCGTGCTCGGCGATGGCACGCAGCGCGCCGGCGCGGATTTGCGCGCGCTGGTCAACGAGGCGCGCGAGGTGTCGGGGCTGGTCAAGGCGCTCACGCGGCGTGTGGACAGGCGCATCGTCGAGCAGGCGGCGATCGCTGGCGCGCTCAATCTTGACCTGCTGGCCGATCGCGCGCTCGCGGAACAGGCCGCAAGTTACATCGCGCGCCGGCTCGACCGCCTTTCGCCCGAAACCGAGCGTGGTTGGCAAGGCCATGCAGTCGATGGTGCCAAGGGCGCGCGCACCTTCCACTTCTCGCGCACGGTGCGGGGGGTGAGCGAAACCCATGTGGTCGATGCCGTGCTGATCTCGACGCCCGAGGCGCGCCGGCTCGATGCGATGGCGGGCGACCTTCAGGTCACCTATGGCAGCCTCAACCCGGTCGCGCGCCTGAAGCGCAAGGATGAGAGCCGCGACATCACCTCGCCGAGCGCGCTCACCGAAGCCGTGTTCGAGGCCGGGCGCAAGGGCCTCACCGTGCAGCGCTACAAAGGCCTCGGCGAGATGAACCCCGGGCAGCTCTGGGAGACCACGCTCGATCGCAATGTGCGCATTCTGAAGCGCGTCGAGATCAAGGACGCGCAGGAGGCCGACGAGGTGTTCACGACCCTCATGGGCGATATCGTCGAGCCGCGCCGCGAGTTCATCCAGGAAAACGCGCTGAAAGTCGTCAATCTCGACGTGTGATCGCGCGCCCAAACGAAAAACCCTCCCTCCGAGAGCGGAGGGAGGGCTTGGGTGGGAGGGTGACCCCACGCCTCGCTGCGATCCTGTCCGCTACTCCTCCTCCGCCTTCGCGCGCATCGCGGCGGCGCCTGCCGCGGCGCCGAGCTCGGCCGGCGAGGGCATGCCGCCGCCCGAATGGACGACGACATCGCGTGACGAGAGCTTAAGGCCGGCGGCGTCGAACGCCTTCAGGAGTCGGTGATAGATCTCGCGGCGCAGCACGAACTGCTCGCCCGGCCGCGACATGAACTTGACGCCAATCACCGCTGAATAATCCTCGAGCCGACGGATGCCCTGGCTCTTCGGCGGCTCGAGCAGGTCCTTCTTGAGGTTGGGGTCCTCCGCGATTGCGGCCGAGACCTGCTTCACCACCTTCTTCACCTTCTGCGGGTCGACATCGAGCCCGAAGGGGAACTCGATCTTCACGATCACCCAGTCGCGGCTGTGATTGGTGAGCGAGCGAATCTCGCCGAATGGCAGCGTGTGCAATGGCCCGCGATGGTGGCGCAGTCGGAGCGAGCGGATCGTGATCGCTTCGACCGTGCCGCGGATACTGCCGACCTCGACATATTCGCCGACGCGGAACGCATCATCGATCAGGAAGAAGATGCCGGAGACGATGTCGCGCACCAGCGCCTGCGCGCCGAAGCCGACCGCGATGCCGACGATGCCGGCGGCGCCGAGCAGCGGCGCGATCTCGACGCCGAGCGCCGAGAGCGCGATCAGGCCGACCGCGACAAGCAGCACGATGCCGAGCGCCTTGCGGAACAGCGGCAGGAGTGTCGCGAGCCTGGTGCGCCGCGCGGTCTCGTCCGGCTCATCGGCCGCGTCCGCGATGCGTCGGTCGATCCAGCGCCGCGCCGCGTGCCACACGAAATCGGCGATCAGAAGCGCGATCAACACCTGCACGGCCGCGCGGAGCGCTCGCGCCTCGCTCGTGTCCTCGCCGACGATGCGGGCGGGCGACAGGCCCCAGGCATTGATCACCAGCGCGATCGCGCCGATCACGATGAGCGCGCGCACGATGCGCTCGATCAGGGCGGCCAGGTCGCTCGCCGGCACTTTTTCGGCGTCCTCGGCATTGCCGGTGCGTGCATCGACCGCGGCGCGCAAGATCGAGCGCGCGATGCGAATGACCGGTCCCAGCATGGCGACGATGAACACGGTCATCGCGAGTGCCGGCATGCCGGCGTAAATTAGCGCTGCGGTGCCGAGCGCGGCCACCGTCCAGAGCCAGCGCTCGAACTCGGCTGGCACGGAGCGGCGGGTTTCCGTCTCGGGGTCGGCGCCGCTCACCTGGCGCCAGCGCCAGACGAACGCGACGAAGAGGAGCGCGAGAAGCGCGGTCGTGCCGTCGCGCACCAGAAGCGCGCCATCGGCCGAGACGCCGAGCTTCTCCATCCAGCCGGCGCTCAAATAGCCGAACACGCCAACGGCCGGCAGCGCGATCGCCCAGCGATAGACGACGAAGGCCGGCTTTCGCCCCATTGGCACCATGCGGATCGGCTTGAACCAAGGCGTTACCACGAAGCGCGCAACCATGGCGGAAAAACCGGCAGTGAGCGCGACCCAGAGATACGCCTTGAGCACGGTCTCGACCGCCTCGGGCCAGCCGACCGCGTAGAACGCGCCGATGCTGCCCAGGGCCACCATGCCCATCGACATCAAGGTGACCACGACGCGGGCGAAGAAAAACATCACGTGATCGCCTCTGGTCACGCGTGGCGTATTGACGATGCGGTTGCGCACGCCGCGCGAGACGCACCAGAAGAGCCGCTCGGCGAGGTAGCCCGCGAGCGTGAACATGACGATGAAGCCGATCAGCTTGCCCGAGCCGAAGCCGCCGATCGACGTGCTGAGGCGATCGCCGATCACGTCCATCTCCACGGGGAGCCGGTTGGCCCCCGCCTTCCAGCGCTCAAAGCGCTGGGCGAGCGCCGAGCCCGCGCCGGACGCCACCTGATCGACCTCCGATGCAGCAGTCCGAAGCGGGTCGCCCTGCGACGCGTTGGAGGCCTGCTGCAGGAAGGCGCGCACTGCGGGGTCGTCCATCAGCTCGATGAAGCGCTTCACCGGTTCGCCCTCCTGTGCCCAAGCGGCGGACCAGGGAGCGGCGATGGCGATGAACAAAAGGAGAAGTGCGGCGGTGATGACTCGGCGGACCAGAATGGTGATATCCTAGGCCGAGGCTCGGAAAAGGAAAGCCGGGGCGACCAAGGTCATCCTAGCCACGGTCGATCAGGTGCATGAACGAGCCGAACACGGTGCCCGCGCGCCGTCCCTGCGGTCCGAGCGAAGAACCCGAGGCGTCTGACGCCTGAAACAGCGGCTCACCAGCGCCTTCGCGCGTGATCGTCGCATAGTGGAACTCGTGGCCTCGAATGCGTGCCCCGCGGTCGCCGAGCGGGTTGGAGTCGATCAATTCGAGGGCGCGATAGCCGAGATGGAGCTTGCGGGCGGCAAAGCTGGTCTCGAGTGGCAGAAGGCCCGCCATGGCGTGGCGCGCGCCCTTCTCGTCGATCAGCCCATCGCCCAGCACCATGTAGCCGCCGCACTCGCCGTAAATGACCGCGCCGCGCGCGGCCAAATCGCGCAAGTCCCGGTGAAAGTGGCTAGCCTGCGACAAGCGCGCGGCATACAGCTCCGGATAGCCGCCGGGCAGAAAGATCGCGTCGCAGTCAGCGCGCGGCGCCTCATCGGCCAATGGCGAGAAGAAGGTGAGTTCCGCACCCGCCCGTCGCCAGCCTTCGAGAATGTGGGGGTAGGCAAAGGCGAACGCGTCATCGCGCGCGACCGCGCTGCGCTGGCCGAGTGGGGGAAGCGTCGTCGGGAATGCCGCGTGCGACGTCTTCAGCGCTGGGCACGCCGCGGAGCTGCGCAGGGCCGTGAGGTCGACTGAACGCTCGATGCGCTCGGCGGCGCGGGCGACGAATTCCTTCAGGGCCGCGTGCTCGCGCGCCTGCACGAGGCCGAGATGCCGGCTCGGCAACGCCAGTGCCTCATCACGTGCTATTGCGCCGAACACGAGGATCTGCGCGACGCTCAACGCGCGGCGCAGCGCCGCCTCATGCGCCGCTGAGGCGACCCGGTTGAGCACGACGCCTGCGACGGCGACATCCTCACGATGCCGGGCGAAGCCCTCTGCCAGCGCCGCGATCGAAGCGCCCTGGCGGCTCGCATCGATCACCAGCACGACCGGCAGACGGAAGCGCGCGGCGATGTCCGCGGTCGAGCCCGAGCCGTCGGCCGCGCCGTCGAACAGGCCCATCACGCCCTCGCCGATGACGAACGTTGAGTCGGCGAACAGCGCGCCGGCCAACGTGCTCAGCGTCTCAGGCCGCATGGCCCAGCCATCGATATTAAGGCAGGGGTGACCGCCGGCAGCCTCGTGAAAGGCTGGGTCGATATAATCGGGCCCGACCTTGAAGGAGCGCACGCGCTCACCCCGGTGCGCAAAGGCCGCGATCAGCCCGAGCGTGAGCGTCGTCTTGCCCTGGCCTGAGGCCGGGGCGGCGACGATCAGGCCGGGTGCAACCATGGAGGTCGCCTAGAGAAACTTCTTGATGCCCTCGGCCATCGCCTCGGGGCCCTGCCCGCGCACGAAATGGGCGACGTACTGGCCCTCGCGATTCATCAGATAGACGTAGGAGGTATGGTCCACCCGATAATCGTCGCCGAGCTCGGCGCCGTCCTTGGCCGGCGCATAGCGGTAATAGACCCGATAGGCCTTGGCAACCGCTGTCACTTGCGCCTCGCTGCCGGTGAGGCCGACGAAGCGCGGGTGAAAGGCGTCGACATAGTCCTTCATCTTGTCGGGCGTATCGCGCTTGGGATCGACTGTGATGAAGATGGGCACCACCTCGGCGCCCTGCTCTTTGAGCAGGTCGACCGCTTGTCCCATCACCAGGAGTTCGGTCGGGCAGATGTCCGGGCAGAAGGTGAAGCCGAAATAGACCAGCATGAACTTGCCGGCGAAATCGGCCTGGGTCACCGTCTTGCCGGTCTGGTCGACGAGCTCGAACGGGCCGCCGATCTCAACACCCGCCAAGGCCTGCGGCACCAGGGAATTGGCCGGCTCGCCGGGCCGGTTGCCCGGCAGGCCGCCCTCGACCACCATGTAGAGGACGATGGCGCCGACCACGATCAGCCACATGGCTGGGTTCTTGCGAAACTGATCCATCAAGCTCTCCTGTGAAACTCAGCCGGCAATACGGCGTGCGCGGCTCAACAAAGCCTCGGCGGCGCGGGCGCGGGCCTCTGGCGTGGCGCCGGGGTCGAGTGCGGCCCGCAGACCGACAACCTCGCCGATCACGGTCAGGCACGGCGGTTCAAGGCCTGCGGCGAGCGCGTCCTCGGCCGCGTGCGCGATGGTTGTCTCGAGCACGCGTTGCTCGGCGGTCGTCGCCTTGGACACGAGGGCCACCGGCGTCTCGGGCGCGAGGCCGGCATCGATCAGCCGAACCGCGATGCTCTCGAGGTGCGAGAGTCCCATATAGAGCACGAGCACCGGCGCGCCGCGCACCAGCCCATGCCAATCGAGCGAGTCCGGCGGCTCGCCGCCCGCGTCATGGCCGGTGAAGAACGTGACCGACGAATTCACGTCGCGGTGCGTGAGCGGAATGCCGACGGCGGCAAGCCCGCCGAGCCCGGCGCTAACACCCGGCACGATGCGGAAGGGCACCCGTGCCGCAGCCAGCGTCAGCGCCTCTTCGGCGCCGCGGCCGAACAGGCACGGATCGCCACCTTTGAGGCGCAGCACCCGGTGGCCCTGGCGTGCCAGCTCGATCAGCCGCTCCGAGATGTCGCGTTGCTTCGGTGAAGGCTTGCCGCCGCGTTTGCCGGCATATTCGAGGGTCGCCCCAGGTCGCGCGAGGGCGAGCACCTCGGCGCTTACCAGCGCGTCATAGATCACGAAGTCTGCCTGCTGCAGCGTATGGAGCGCGTGGAGGGTCAGGAGGCCCGGGTCGCCCGGGCCGGCGCCGACCAGCCAGACATGCCCCGGCGGAAACGCCGGGAGCGACGGCGGGCCCAGAGCACCTTCACGTTCCTCGATCATGGGGATGATCTTAGTCGGCGATGCGCGGGCCGACCAGCGGGCCATGGCCTGATACAATCCGCCCATGGATGAGCCGCGCAAACCGCCGGGCCCGCTCCGCACCGGTTTCACCACGGGCGCCTGCGCCACGGCCGCCGCCAAGGCGGCGTTCGAGGCGCTTCTGACCGGGCGGTTTCCTGATCCGGTGATGATCGCCTTGCCGCGCGGCGGCGAAGCGCGCTTCGCCTTGGCCGAGCAGCGAATCGAAAATGCGGTGGCACACGCCGCCGTGGTCAAGGACGCAGGCGACGATCCGGACGTGACCCATGGCGCGCTGGTGCGCGCCTCGGTGCGGCGCCTGCCTGCAGGGGCGGGGGTTGTATTCCGTGCGGGGGAAGGTGTCGGCACGGTGACCTTGCCTGGGCTGCCGGTTCCCGTGGGCGAGCCCGCGATCAACCCGGTGCCCCGGCGCATGATCGCGGAGGCGATCGCAGGTGTCGCGACCAACCACGGCGTCTCGCCTGGTGCCGAGGTGACGATCGCGATACCGAACGGTGCGCGCCTGGCCGAGCGCACGATGAATCCGAGGCTCGGCATTGTCGGCGGACTTTCGATCCTTGGCACGACCGGCATCGTCGTGCCCTATTCCTGCGCCGCCTGGATCCACTCGATTGAGCGCGGCATCGATGTCGCGCGCGCGCTCGGCCTTGGCCACATCGCGGGCGCGACCGGGCGTACGTCGGAAGCGGCGGTGCAGCGGCTTTTCGATCTGCCTGAGAGCGCGCTGATCGACATGGGCGATTTCGTGGGCGGCATGCTGAAATATCTGCGCCGCCATCCGGTGCCGAGGGTCACCATCGCGGGCGGCGCCGGCAAGCTTGCGAAGCTCGCGACGGGCCAACTCGATCTGCACTCGAAGCGTGGTCAGGCGGACCCGGCCTTCCTTGCGGCGCTCGCGGCAGAGGCCGGCACGGCACCGAGCCTCTGTGCCCTGATCAAAGGCGCGCGCAGCGTGGCGCAGGCCCTAAACCTGGCGGAAGACGCGGCGCCCACCATTGCGACGCGAATCGCCGAGCGTGCGCGCCTGACCGCGCTTGGAGTCCTGACGCAAGCAGGCGAGCGCATCGCGCTCGACGTCGTCGTGTTTGATCGCGACGGCCGGCTGATCGGTCGCGCCGGGTCGTGACCAAACGACTCTTGATTCTCGGGGGCACGCACGAAGCGGCTGCGCTCGCCGAGGCCGTGACCGCCCGCTTCGGAGCAGCGGTCGAGGTGATCAGCTCGCTTGCCGGCCGCACCAGCGCGCCGCACCGGCCGGTTGGCGCGGTCCGCGTCGGCGGCTTTGGTGGTGTCGCCGGGCTCGAGACCTTTTTGCGCGCCGAGCGGATCGACGCGCTGATCGATGCGACTCATCCGTTCGCGGCCACGATCTCGCGCCATGCAGCCGACGCCAGTGCACGCGCCGGCGTGCCGCGCCTCGTGCTCGCGCGCCCGCCATGGTTGCCCGAGCCTGGCGATCGATGGGCGTGCGTCGCGGACAACGAAGCCGCCGCTGGCGCGGCGAAAGACAGCGGTGCGCGGCGTGTCTTTCTCACCATTGGCGGCCGTGGGCTCGCCCCCTTTGCGACATTGACCGATCTCTGGTTCCTGGTGCGCCTGATCGAACGGCCATCTGAGCCGATTCCGCTCGCCCATCTCCGCCTCATCCTTGCGCGCGGCCCGTTCAGCGTGGCGGCCGAACGCGACTTGATGGTGGAGGAGCGGATCGATCTCCTGATCACGCGCGCGAGCGGGGGTGCGGCCACCGAGGCCAAGCTCATCGCGGCACGTGAGCTTCTCCTGCCCGTAATTCTGATCGATCGTCCGCCAGGGCCGGGCGGTGAGGTGGTCACGACGATCGACGAGGCCCTAGTCTGGCTTGCGGTGCGGCTTTGATGGCCGCAGCACATGACTGTGGCGCGGATCGTAGAGCCGGCTGTCGTCGAACGAGTCTTCACCCAGCGCGCGGCCGACCAGGATGAGCGCGGTGCGGGTGAAGCCATGGGGTTTCGCTTTCGCACGGATATCGGCGAGCGTGCCCTGCACGATCGTCTCGTCGGGCCAGCTCACGCGATGGGCGATCGCCACCGGGCAATCCGCGCCGTAATGGGGCGTCAGCGTGCGCACCACGCGCGCAAGGTTGTTGATCGAGAGATGAATGGCGAGCGTGGCGCCGGTGGCAGCAAAGCGTGCCAGCTCCTCGCCCTTTGGCATGGCGGAGGCGCGCACCGCGGTGCGGGTCAGGACCACGCTCTGCGCGATGCCGGGCAAAGTCAGCTCGCGCTTCAGCGCCGCGGCGGCGGCGGCAAAGGCCGGTACGCCCGGTGTCACGTCGTAGGGAATGCCGAGCGCCTCAAGCCGTCGCATCTGCTCCGCGATCGCGCCATAGAGCGAGGGGTCGCCGGAATGCACCCGCGCGACATCCTTGCCCTTGGCGTGCGCCCGTACGATCTCCGCGATGATTTCATCCAGGGTGAGGGGCGCGGTATCGATGATCCGCGCTGATTTCCGCGCGCTTGCCAGCACCTCGCGTGGTACCAGAGAGCCGGCATAGAGCACGACCGGGCAGCGCTTGATGAGCGCGAGCCCGCGCACGGTGATCAGGTCGGGCGCGCCGGGCCCCGCGCCGATGAAATGAACGATCACGGCGTTGCCCGGTAGCCGCGCGGCGTCAGCATGAACCGGCGGCCTTCATGATCGACGATGCGCGACTCGCTGTTGCCGATGATCACGAGGCTCATCATGTCGATGCGCTCAGGCTCGAGCGCATCGAGCGTCATGACCTCGATGCTTTCCTCCGCCCGTCCGACCGCGCGTGCCAGAATCACCGGTGTCGCAGGCGCTCGCTTTGCCTGGATCGCGGCGAGCGCGCGCTCGAGCGGCTCGCGCCGCGTCGCCGCCGCCGGGTTGAACAGGGCGATCACGAAGTCACCGGCGAGCGCGCCATCGAGACGCTGCTCGATCATTGCGAGCGGTGTCAGACGGTCCGAGAGCGAGATCGTGCAGAAATCGTGACCGAGCGGTGCCCCGGCGCGCGCCGCCGCCGCGAGCACCGACGAGAGCCCGGGCGCAACCACCAGCTCGACGCCCTTGCACGCATCGCGCTTCGCTTCGAGCCGTTCGAGCGCGAGCGAGGCCATGCCGTAGACGCCGGCGTCGCCCGAGGAGATGAGCGCGACCCGCCGTCCGGTAGAAGCGAGCGCAAGCGCGGCATCGGCGCGCGCGGTCTCCTCGCCGAGCGCGAAGTCGTGGCGTTCCTTGCCGGCCACGATCGGCCCGAGCAGATCGAGATAGAGCGAATAGCCGATCAGATCGTCCGATCCCGCGAGCAGCGCCGTCGCTTCCGGCGTGCGCCAGGCGGCGGCGCCCGGCCCGATGCCGATCACCGCCAGCCGGCCACGCGTGCGACCAAGGGACGTCGGGTCGATCGGCGCCAGTGCCCGGGCGATCGCAACGGTCGCGTTGGCTGAGCGTCGCTTCGGCACGATCAAGGCGCCGCCATCTCCGGCAGCCGCGAGCGCCGCGGCCTCCGCTACGCCCTTGAGCCCGACCGCCCGCTCGACCTCGTCGGACGGTGTATGCAGGTGATGTTGCTCGGCGGCCAGTTGCGCGTGATCGAAGACGCGAAAGGGAACGCCGAAATGCGTGGCCGCCGCGTGCATCGCCGGCTCGTCGAGTTTGAGGTCAAGCGAGAAGAGCCCCGCAATCGCTGCCCGGTTGAGGCCTGCCTCTTGGAGCGTGGCATCGATCAGCGCGATCAGCTCCCCGGCCGGAGCACCCCGGCTGCAGCCAACGCCGATCGCGAGCACGGCCGGATGGATCACGACCATGTTGGCCGTCGGCACCAGCGCGCGATCAGTCAGGACAATGCGATGCCTCGCACCGGGCACCGAGTGCTGTACGAGGCCCAGTAGCCAATCGGCCTGCCCCGCCTCGACAACGAGATCGACCGGCTCGCCACGCAGCAGCGCCGCGCCAACCGTCTTCGCATCAGAGCCGGGCGCCAGACCGTAGCCGGCAGGTGGATCGTCCAGCGCGCCGCCGAAGATGAGCTCACTCGCGGTGGTGAGGGCCGCGGCGATGCCCAGTCGATCGGCCAATTGCCGCGCCAACCGATTGGCCCCGCGGTGACCCCCGAGCAGCGGAATAACCGCCGAGCCATCATCCGCCAGCGCGAGCACCGGTGGCTCGGTCGCCTTGTCGTTGAGCCCAGGCGCGAGCGCGCGAATGAGAATCCCGGCGGCGCACAGGCCGATGATCGTGGTGCCCTCTTCAAACAGCGCACGCAGATGCGGTGCGACCCGCTCGATTGCGACGTCGCTCTGACCCGCGGCGACGGTCGCGTGAATCGACGCGCCGGGGACAACGGGAGAGAGCCGCCGCGCGAGCGCAAGCCCGCGCGGCGTGAGCGCGACAAAGGCGCAGGCGCTCATGGCCGTGCCGGCACGAGGATCAACGAGAAATAGGGCGCGGGATCCGGTGCTTCATCGAGCCCTGCAATCTGCTCGCTTGCCATGGTCGCGTGCTCGACATAACGCGCGTCGGCCGCGCGACCAAGCTGGCCGAGCAGCGCGCGAACGCGCCCGACATGCCGCCCGAGCTTGAGGATGACCGCGGCATCCCGGCCCTGCAGGCGCGCGGCGATCGCCTCATCCGGCAGCGGTGCGGGAACGACGGTCAGCACCTCGTTCTTGAGCGCGAGCGGCCGCCCGGCGCGGGCCGCCGCCGCGGTGAGCGAAGAGACTCCGGGCACCACCTCGACCCGATGCGTCGTCGAGAGCCGCGCAAACAAATAGGCGAAAGAGCCATAGAGAAAGGGGTCGCCCTCGCACAGCGCGGCGACGTCCGTGCCGGCGTCGAGCACGGCGGCGATCTCGCGCGCCGCGTTGTCATAGATCTCGGGCGCCGGAAAGCGCCCGGCCTCGAGCGGCATGCGGATCGCGATTTCACGCTGCGTGCCGTTCAGGTGCGGCGCCACGATGCGGCGGGCGAGCGACGGCCCTCGCTCCGGCGCGGGAAAGGCGATCACGCTCACACGGGTGAGGATGCGGTGGGCCTTGAGCGTGATCAGCTCGGGATCGCCGGGTCCGATGCCGAGACCAAAGAGTGTGCCGGTCACGGCCACTCCTTGGTGACGGCATATTGCGTGACCGGCAGATGCGGGCGCCACGCGGCAAACGGCCCGAGCGGCTCGGCCCGCGCGATGTCGATCCGCGTCAGCGTGCCGCCGAAGCGCTGGCGCGCGCGCACCAGCGTGGCCTCGCCCTCGAGCGTGACCGCGTTGGCGACGAGGCGCCCGCCCGGCTTCAGGCGCTCATAGCAGGTCTCGATCAGGGAAGGCTCGCTCAAGCCCCCGCCGATGAAAATAGCGTCAGGATCGGGCAAACCATCAAACACCTCTGGCGCCTCGCCCTGCTCGATCTCGAGCTCCGGAGTGCCGAGCGCCTCGGCATTGCGCGCGATGAGCGCGACGCGCTCGGCCTCGCGCTCGATCGCGATCGCCTCCGCGCGCGGCTCCTGCAGCAGCCATTCGATCGCGACCGAGCCCGAGCCGGCGCCGACATCCCACAGCAACGCGCCCGGGTGCGGCGCGAGAAGCGAAATCGTCACCGCGCGCACCTCGCGCTTGGTGAGGAGGCCGTCGGTCTCGAACGCGCGATCGGGCAGGCCGGGCGCGCCCCGATAGCGCTTGGCGCGCGGGCCGGCGACGCAGTGAATGGCGAGGGTGTTGAGATCGGCGGTCCTGGCTTCGCTCCAGGTCGACGCCGTGCCGTCGACGCGCCGCTCGGCCGGGCCTCCCATGTGCTCGAACACGCTGATGCGGCTTTCGCCATAGCCGGCACCGACCAGCAGCTTGGCCGCCGCCGCCGGCGTCGAGCCATCGGCCGCCAACACGATGAGCTTGGCGTTCGGCGCAAGGTGGCGGCGCAGGCCCTCGAGCGGGCGACCGTGCAGCGTGATACGATCGACATCCGCGGAGTCCCAGCCGAGGCGCGCGCCGGCCAGGCTAAAGGCGGAGGGGGCGGGAATGAGGCGAAGCTCGGGGAGCGCAAAGTGGCGCAGCAGCTTGTTGCCGATGCCGTAACAGAGCGGATCGCCGGTCGCGAGCACGACGACGCGCTGGCCGCGCCAGCGCTCGATCTCGGGAAAGGTGTCTGCTAGCGGCGTGCGCCAGGGGATGCGGATGGCAGTCGATGGCAGGGTCGATGCGAGGCCGAGATGACGCGCGCCCCCGACCAGCAGCTCGGCGTTCGTGATGAGCGCGCGGCTCGCGGGCGACAAAGCCTCGACCCCCTCTTCGCCGATGCCGAGCACGGTGAGCCAGGCGGTCATCAGAGGTGGTCCTCGCGCGCGAGCGCATTGACTGCGGCGGCCGCGAGCGCGCTCCCGCCGCGCCGTCCGCGTACCGTGACATAGGGCACGCCGAGATCCGCCGTGATCAGCGCTTCCTTGGACTCGGCGGCGCCGACGAAGCCGACCGGCATGGCGATGATGACGGCCGGACGATTCCAGCCTTGCGTGACGAGCTCGATCAAGCGAAAGAGTGCGGTCGGGGCCGAGCCGATGGCGACGACAGCGCCCGCGAGATCATCGCGCCAGCGCTCGACGGCGACCGCCGAACGGCTCATGCCTCGGCCCTCGGCTTCGGCCGTGACGCCCGGCTCGCCGAGCGCGCAACGCACCCGATTGGACGCCGGCAGGCGGGCCCGCATGATGCCAGCCGCGACCATCTCGACATCGCATAGCACCGGCGCGCCCGTTATGAGCGCTGCGCGGCCTGCAGAGATCGCGCTTTCGCTGAAGACAAGGTCATCGAGCAGATCGATCATGCCGCAGGCGTGAATCAGGCGCGTGGCGAGACCGCGGGCCTCGGGCGCGACGCGGCTCAAATCGGCTTCGGCCCGAATCAGTTCGAACGAGCGCCGCGTGATTGCGTTGGGGTCGCGCAAATAGGGCGTGCCGATCTCGCCCATCGACGTTCAGTCGGTCGCCTTGCGGCGGTTCGGCCGCGGCACCGGCACGGGCTCGTATGCATGGTCATGATGGTGATCATGGCCGTGGTGATGGTCGCGATCGTGGTGGTGATGGTCGTGGGCATGATGATGATCGGCCTCGGTGCCGATGCCTTCGACATGGTGGTGATGGCCCATCTGCGGCGCGCCGAGATCGCGCTCATAGCCGATGATCTGCACCCGATACTTGCAGAGCTGGCAGTTCATGCGGTTCTCGCCCGCCGCAATTTCGTTGAGCCGTGCCAGGAACGCCTCGATGACGAGCGGATGATCGCTCAGATAGGGCGCCTTGATGATCTCGACCTCGCGCTGTTGTCGCGCCGCCTCATCGGCCGCAGCATAAATGCGCTTCACCAGGATGCCCGTGAACAGGAAATAGGGAAATACGACGATGCGCTTGAAGCCGAGGCGCAACAGCCGGTCGAGCGCGGCATCGGTGCGCGGGTGGGCGACGCCGCTAAAGCCCGCCGCGCCCCAGCCATAGCCCATGCCCTCTGACAATAGGCGCGCGACCTTAGCGACGTTCGAGTTGGCGTCGGGGTCGTTGGTGCCGCGGCCGATCACCAGAAGCACGCTCTCGGCGCGATCGATGCGGTTGGATGAAAGGCGCTCGGCCAGCTCGATGCGCTCGCGCGCGGCTTGCAGCAAGAGCGGGTCGATCGCGAGCTCGCGGCCATAGCGCACCGTGATGCCTGGCTCCGCCGCGCCGAAATCATTGAGCACCGAGGGGATATCATTCTTGGCGTGGCCGGCGGCAAACAGCATGCCCGGCAGCGCGTCGATCGCACGCACGCCCGTCTCTCTCAGCGTCCGCAGCCCTTCGCCGATCGTCGGTCGTGCGAACTCGAGAAAGCCGTGAGCGAAAGCGCGACCCGAAAGGCGCGCGCGAAGCTTGGTCGCCAACGTTTCGAACTCGCGGATCGCGTCGACATCGCGGCTGCCATGGCCGCAGAGAATGACCGCGGGGGCGCTCATGCTATGGTGCGTCCATGCTGGCAGGCGGGCTCGACGGAGCGGGATTCCTTGGCGCCATCGACTGGGTCGCGGGGCCGTCGGCCGCCGTCATCCTGCTGCTTGCGCTTGCGCTCGACTGGCTGATCGGCGATCCGCGCTGGCTGCCGCATCCGGTGCGGCTGATGGGACATGCGATCGCGGCGCTCGATCGCAAGCTCAACCGGCCCGAGCGGGGCGATAGGGCGCGCCTGATCCGCGGGCTGATCAGCACGCTGGCCGTGACCGCGATCGCCGCGGGTGTCGGGCTCGTGGCGCACTATGTGATCGCGCTCATTCCCTATGGCTGGGTGATCGAGCTTCTGCTGGTCGCGATCATGCTGGCGCAGCGCGATCTGTTCGATCATGTCAGGCGCGTGGCGCGTGCGCTCGCGCGAGATGGGCTCGCGGCGGGGCGCCGCGCGGTCGCCCACATCGTGGGGCGCGATGTTGAATCCCTCGATGAGCATGGTGTTCCGCGCGCCGCGATCGAAAGCTGCGCCGAGAGCTACGCCGATGGCGTGGTGGCGCCGGTCCTCTGGTATCTCGTGCTCGGGCTGCCCGGCCTGTTCGCGTTCAAGGCGATCAGCACGATGGACAGCATGATCGGGCACGAGACCCCGCGCCATCAGGCCTTCGGCATGATCGCAGCCCGGCTCGACGATGCCGCCGTATGGCTGCCGGCGCGACTCGCCGGCGTGCTCCTTTGCCTTGCCGCGCTTGCCGTGCCCAAGGCGAGCCCGCGTCAGGGCCTTCGAATCATGTTTCGGGATCATGCCAAGCACCGCTCGCCGAACGCGGGCTGGCCCGAGGCTGCGACCGCCGGTGCGCTCGGCCTCGCACTTCTCGGGCCGCGCCGCTATGGCACGGAGACCGAGAACGCGCCCTGGCTCGGCGATGGTCGCGCGCGCGCCACGGCGGACGATATTCGTCGCGCGCTGGTGCTCTATGTGGCCGCCTGCGCGCTGCTCGCTGCGCTCGTGGCGCTGATCGCGCTGCTGGTGCGCTGAACTGATCACGCTAGGCATGGTCGGCCGTCTCGCGTCGGGCGATCGCTAGCAGCCGCTCGAGCTTGAGCGACGCCGCGAGGTGATCGGCGAGGCCGTCGAGTGTCTCTTCGATCGAGACCTCGAAAGCGAGGCTGCTTTGCGCGTGCAATTTCAGGCTGGCAAGGAACGCGTGACGAAAGCCGTCGCTGTTGAACAGGCCGTGGACATAGCTTCCCATGACGCGACTATCCGCCGAGCGCGCCCCTTCGGCCCGTCCGTCCAGCAACAGAAATGGGCGATCGGTGTCGGTGCCGGAGGTTCGACCCATGTGCATCTCGTAGCCGGCCACCCTCTGGCCGCTTCGCTCGTCGGTCGCGGCGACGGGCGCCAAGGTCTTCGAGTCCTCGAGCGTGGTTTCAACATCGAGCAGCCCGAGGCCCACTGACTCGCCGACCGCTCCCTCGGTACCTGCGGGATCGGCGATGCGCTGCCCCAGCATCTGGTAGCCGCCGCATAGCCCGATGACGCGGCCGCCGGCGCGGACATGGGCCTTGAGGTCGATATCCCAGCCGGCTGCGATGAACGCGTCGAGATCGGCCCGCGTCGCCTTTGAGCCGGGCAACAGGATGAGGTCAGCGTCGCGCGGCAAGGGCGTGCCCGGGCGCACCAACTCGACCACGACATCGGGCTCGGCCTTGAGCGGATCGAGATCATCAAAGTTCGCGATCCGCGGCAGCACCGGCACCGCGATGCGAATGGCGTCAGGCGTTCGCTGTGCCAGCGACGCGTGAGAATCCATGCCGAGCGTGTCTTCGGCCGGGAGCCGCCGGGCCGCCGCGAAGTGCGGCACGACGCCGAGGCACGGCACGCCGGTTTCGCGTTCGATGATGGGCAGCGCATCGGCGAACAAGGTCGGGTCGCCGCGGAAGCGATTGACGATCGTGCCCGCCAGCAATCGCCGCTCGTTTGGCTCGAGCAGGCCGACGGTGCCGATCAGGCTTGCGATCACGCCGCCGCGCTCGATGTCACCCACGAGAACGACCGGGCAATCGACCGCCGTCGCGAAACCCATATTGGCGATGTCGCCCTCGCGCAGGTTCACTTCGGCGGGGCTGCCCGCACCTTCGATGAGCACGAGATCGGCCTCGCCAGCGAGCCGCTCGAAACTCTCGATCACCTTGCGCAGTAGCCCGCGCCGCAAGGTCTGATAGTCGCGCGCGCTGGCGTGGCCGGCGACCGCGCCCTGCACGATGATCTGGGCGCCGCGCTCGCCTTCAGGCTTTAACAGCACGGGATTCATGTCGGCACTCGGCGCGACGCCGGCGGCACGCGCCTGCAACGCCTGGGCTCGGCCGATCTCGCGCCCATCCGGCGTCACCGCCGCGTTGTTCGACATGTTCTGCGGCTTGAACGGCCGCACCTTGAGGCCGCGCCGGGCGAAGGCGCGGCAGAGGCCGGCGACGAGGAGCGACTTCCCGACATTCGAGCCGGTGCCCTGAATCATCAGTCGGGGAGTCGCGCTCGTCACCGGCCTTGGCCGCTCAGTAGCCGCCGAGCGCGCTGCGCAGCCCGTCGGCGCCGCGATTGCCCCGCACGTCGGTCGTGACCAGCTGCTTCGTCGAATAGGCCTTGCCGTGATAGACGGTGTTGGCGGCCTGATCCTGCGAGAGCACGGCGCCCTCGATCGAGAGGCCGGCGAACAGGCCCTTGGAGCGCGCGAAGGTCACGACGTCGGCGCCGACCGCGGTCGTGGTCGAGCCCTCGCGCCCGGCGCCGATCGTGAGGATGGCGATGCCCGCTTCGGCACCCAGCTTCACGCCATTGTGGAGCAGGGCGTTCATGCCCTTCTCGGTCAGCACCACCATCATGATCTCGGATTCATCGACGCCGATCTGCAGGCCGAGCGAGCCCTCGGTCAGCGAGATGAAGGCGGGATAGCGCCACGCACCTGTCTTGGTGTTGCGGCCGATGATGACGCCCTCGCCATGCGCGCCGCCCACGATGAAGCCGGCCTTCACGAACGAAGGAATGATCACCACGGCGCGTGCGCCCTTGATATAGGGGCGGATCACGCCGACATCGTTGAAGTTCTTGAGGGAGGTGACGGCGATCGTGGCGCGCTGGACGAGCTCCTCCTGTTCGGTGAGGGCACTGGCCTGCCTTGTGCCTGCCAACGTGCCCAGCCCGAGCACGACCATTGCCACGATCAAGAGCACGAGTCTCATTTGCCTCATCGTTCCTGACTCCCTGTTTGACTAGAACTCGATGCCAATCTGCGCTCGGATGCCCGCACGAAACGGATGTTTGAGCTCGACCATCTCGGTCACCAGGTCGGCATCCTCGATCAGCTCCGGCTTGGCATTGCGCCCGGTGATGACGATATGGAGTCCGGCTCGCCGGCCGGCCAGTAGCGCGCGCACCTCATCGAGCGGCAGATAGTCATACCGTAACACGATGTTGAGCTCATCCAGCACCACCAAGTCGAGCGTCGGTTCGGCGATCATGGCGCGTGCCGCCTCGATGCCGACGCGCGCCATCGCCATGTCACGCGCGCGATCCTGCGTCTCCCAGGTGAAGCCCTCGCCCACCACCTTCAGGGTCACCTGATCGCCGAAGCGCTCGAGCACATTGCGCTCGCCGCTCGCCCAGCGTCCCTTGACGAACTGCACGATGCCGACCCGCTTGCCATGGCCAAGCGCGCGCAGCACGAGGCCAAACGCCGCGGTCGATTTGCCCTTGCCCTTGCCGGTGTGGACGATGAGCAGGCCCTTCTCGCCGGTTTTCTCGGCGAGCATGCGGGCACGCACTTCCTTCCGCTTTGCCATCTTTTCGGCATGGCGGCGGTTGATCTCGTCCTCCGACTCGGCCGTCATACCATCTCTCCCTGCGCCAGCCGGCTCAGCAGATCGGTCGCCATGTTGGAGCGTGGCAGCCACAGCCCGCGCCTGATCGCCTCCTGAAAGCGCGCGGCCATCTCGCCGAGCGCCGCCCGGTTGTGCTCCGCCATGAAGGCGCGAACCCGCTCATCGGCCACATAGGCGTCGTAGAGCGAATCGAACTGGTAGGACTTAACCGAGTCGGTGGAAGCCGCAAAGGCAAAGAGATAGTCGACGGTCGCCGCGATCTCGAACGCGCCCTTGTAGCCGTGGCGCATGACGCCTTCGAGCCATTTCGGGTTGCTGGCGCGGGCGCGCACCGTGCGGGCGATCTCGGCCTCGAGCGTACGGATGCGTGGTCGCTCGGGCAGGCTGTGATCATTGTGGTAGGCGACTGGCACACGCCCGCTGAGCGCCTCGATCGCGGCGCTCAGGCCGCCCTCGAACTGGTAGTAGTCGTCGCTGTCGAGCAGGTCGTGCTCCTGATTGTCCTGGTTTTGCACGATCGCCTGCACCTCAGCGAGTCGGCGCTCGAACAGCGCTCGTGCGCCCTCGCCCTCGGCCCCGCCGCCATAGCGAAAACTGCCCCAGGCGAGATAGGCCCGGCCCAAATCGGCGCGCTCGCGCCAACCGCCTTCATCGATCAGGGCCTGAAGCCCGGCGCCATAGGCGCCCGGCATCGAGCCGAACACGCGCGAGGCCGCGTGCAGCCGCGCTTGCGCCGCGTCCCCGCCGGTCTCCACAAGACGCTCGGTCTCCCCCGCGACCGCCGCGGCGATCGGGTTGTCGCGCGCAGGCTCGGGCAGCGCCGCGATCGCGCGCACGGCCGAATCGAACAAGTCGATCAGGGCGGGGAAGGCATCGCGGAAGAAGCCCGAGATGCGGAGCGTGACATCGACTCGCGGCCGCCCGAGCAGCGACACAGGCAGAATCTCGAAGCCTGAGACCCTCCCCGTCGTCGGCTCCCAGACCGGCCGGGCGCCGATCAACGCGAGCGCCTGCGCAATGTCATCGCCGCCGGTGCGCATGTTGGAGGTGCCCCAGGCGGATAGCGCAAGACACGCCGGCCAATCGCCGTTGCGCTGAGCACAGTCCTCGCAGAGCAGCTGGGCAGAGGCGAAGCCGAGCTGCCAGGCCGAGGGCGTCGGCACCGCACGGCTATCGACCGAGTAGAAATTGCGCCCGGTGGGCAACACCTCGGGCCGGCCGCGCGAGGGCGCGCCCGACGGTCCCGGCGGCACGAAGCGACCGGCCAGGGCATCCAGCGTGTGCGTGATCTCAAGCCCGCCCGATGAATCGAGCGCAGGCGCGAGACGCGTCGCGACGAGGGACAGGACCGTGCGGGTCGCGGTCCATGCCGGCGCAGGCGCATGGTGGCCTTCGATCAGCGCGAGCGCGAGTGCCTCGAGCCGCTCGACCGTGTCGGCGCAGCTGCGCCAGGGCGCCTCGCTCATGGCCGCGAGTACACGCGGTCGCGGGCCCGACCAGGGCTCGGCCGGCTCGGCCTGGAGCGGATCGAAGCCAAGGGCGAGGTCATTGCTCAATGCACGGAGCAGCGATTCATTGCCTGCGCCGGGCCCACGTGGCGCGCGCGCGAAGGCCAGCAGCGTCTCGGCCCTGGCGCGCCCGAGAGGCGCGCGCCCGAAAACGTGCAGGCCGTCGCGGATCTGCCGATCCTTCAGCTCGCAGAGATAGCCATCGAGCTTTTTCAGCGCGGCGCCGAGCGGCTCGTCCCGCCCGATGCCGCATTCGCCATCGAGGGAGGCCGAGCGCGCCCGCTCGATGATCGCCATGCCGAGCGACTTCAGTCGACGCGGGTCCAGGCTCGACGCCTCGTAATATTCATCGATCAACGATTCGAGCGCGGCCATCTCGCCATGGCCGCCGGCCTTCGCGAGCGGCGGCATCAGATGATCGATGATCACGGCAGCGGCGCGGCGCTTGGCCTGCGCGCCTTCGCCCGGGTCGTTGACGATGAAGGGATAGATCAGTGGCGTCGGGCCGAGCGCGACCTCGGGAAAGCACGAGGCCGAAAGCGCGAGGCCCTTGCCCGGCAGCCATTCGAGATTGCCGTGCTTGCCGAGTTGCACGATGGCGTGGGCGCCAAATGAGTGCCGGAGCCAGGCGTAGAACGCCAGATAGCCGTGCGGCGGCGGCAAAGCGGGGTCGTGATAGCTCGAGGCCGGGTCGATGTTGTAGCCGCGCGCCGGCTGCAGCGCGATGACGAGCTTGCCGCAACGAAAGGCCGGCACGGCAAAGGCTTCGAGCTTCGGCCGGAAGAAGGGGTCGGTCGAGGGCTCACCCCAGCGCGCCTCGATCGCGGTGCGTACCGAGGCCGGCAGGGCAGCGAAGAATGCGTCATAGTCGGCGCGCGGCAGCGTCTCGTGCGGAGCACGGGTCTGATTGCGGGCATGATCATTGGTGATGCCACAGCCAAGGCGTGCCATGAGCGCCGTGGCATCGGCCGGCCGACCGGCCAAATCATAGCCCGCCCGTTCCATCGCCTCGATCAGCGTGATCGCGCTCATTGGCACGTCGAGTCCGACGCCGTTGCCGAGCCGGCCGTCGCGATTGGGGTAGTTCGCGAGCACAAGCGCGATCCGGCGTTCACGGCAGGGGGTGCGGCGCAAGTTCAGCCAATTGGTGGCGAGGTCCGCCACAAAGCCGATGCGATCCGCCTCCGGCACATGACGCACAATCGTCGTGTCGCTGCGCTCGTCGCGCGCGGCCGGCGCCTTGAACGAGATCGCACGGCCATGGAGCCGCCCGTCCACCTCGGGCAACGCCACGTGCATCGCGATGTCCTTGGGCCCGAGTCCGCGCGGGCTCGCGGCCCAGGTCGCGCGCGTCTGGCCCGCGAGCGTCACCTGGACGACGGGCGCGTCGCCGAAGATCGGCGCGGCGTTGCTGGGTTCTAGGTCTCCTGCCATCGCGAAGGCTGTGGCGTTCAGCACGATGTCCGGCCGGTGGTGGCGCACAAGATCGGCGACGAATGTGGCAGCACTGCGGTCGCGCAGGCTCGCCACGAAAACCGGCAGCACGGCAATGCGTCGTGCCGCGAGCGCGTCGGCCAGCGCCTCGATCGGCGCGATATCGGAGGCCTGCACCAGCGCGCGATAGAAGAGGAGGAGGGCGGTGCCGAGGGGTGAGGCCAGCTCGCGGCGGGGGAGCGTGCCGAAGCGCGGCAGGATGATCGGATCGGGTGCAATCTCGGCCCGGCCGATCAGTGCATCACACTGCGCAAGAAACCCGACAGCGTTCTCGGGGCCGCCCTCGGCCAGATAGCGCTGCAGTCGGTCGAGCGCGCCGCGGTCGAGGGTGGAAAGCGCGGCGAGCTCCTCATCGAAGCGCTCATCGCCGCCGAGGAGAACCAGCGGAATTCCAGCCGTGCGGCTCAGCGCGACCAGCCGATCGACGCCGTAGGGCCAATAGCTGCGGCCGCCCAGAAGGCGCACGACAATCAGCTTCGCATGGCGACAGACCGAATCGACGTGATGGTCGATTGCGAGATTATGGTCGAGCTCAATCAGGCTCGCGAGGCGCAGGGTCGGCGCATCGGCCGGCCGCGCGCGCTGCACCTCGGCGAGGCAGGCAAGCTCGCTCGCGGCCGCCGAAAGCACCACCACATCACCCGGGCTTTGGGCGAGCAGCACCGGCCCGTTGCCATCGGCGATCTCGAGCGGTGTGGCGGCGAGCAGGTGCATCAGCCGCCCTAGGCCAAAGCGGCGCGAATGGCGACGTGGTCGAGCGGGCGCAGGCCGATCAGCACGACGCGGCTCTCGCGCGGCTCGTCCGCCTGCCACGGCCTGTCATAGTGCCCGTCGATGCGTGGGCCGACACCCTGCACGACCCGTCGCCTCGGTCGACCGGGCACGTCGAGGAAGCCCTTGGCGCGCAGGACGCCGTGGCTCGCGGCGAGACTCGCCAGGTGACGCTCGAAGACCTCCGGTTCGGAAATCGGGCCCGGCGCGATCACGATGCTCTCGAAGTCGTCATGGTCATGGCCGCCTTCGAGATCGTGCAAGGTCGGGCGCGCGGCGAGGTCCGCCTCCGCCGCGGCACCGAGGCCGATGAGCGCGGTCGCGGGCAGGGCGGAACCGTGGCTCTGCACCACGCGCACGCCGGGGCGCACCAGGGCCGAAAGTTGCGTGAGGGCGGCTTCGCGCTCGGCTTCGCTCAGCAGGTCGCACTTGCTCAGAACCACGAGATCGGCGCAGGCGAGCTGATCGTGGAATACCTCCTCGACCGGCTCATCATGCGCGAGCGCCGGGTCCGCGGCGGCCTGGGCAGCCAGCTCTGCCGCGTTGCCGACCACGCGGCCGGCACGCAGCGCATCGCCATCGACCACGGCGACGACGCCATCGACCGTCAGGCGGGTGCGAATCTCGGGCCAATTGAAGGCATCGACGAGCGGCTTGGGCAAAGCGAGGCCCGAGGTCTCGATCACGATGTGCTCGGGCTGCGGCACCCGCGCGAGCAGCTTCTCCATCGCGGGGGCGAAGTCATCGGCCACGGTGCAACAGAGGCAGCCATTGGTCAGCTCGACGATGTCGCTCTCGCTGCAGGCCTCATCGCCGCAGCCGCGTAACAGCGCTTCGTCGACGCCGATGTCGCCGAACTCGTTGATCACGAGCGCGAGGCGGCGGCCGTTCGCGTTGTTGATGAGGTGGCGGATCAGGCTGGTCTTGCCGGCGCCGAGAAAGCCTGTGATCACGGTCGCCGGCACGCGCCGGCCGGGGTTCGGGGCGTTCATGACGGCTCTCCCTTGAGCACGAGCGGCAGGCCGGCCGCGATGAAGACGACACGTCCACACGCGGCGGCGATGCGCTGGTTCAGCCGCCCGGCGGCATCGCGAAACTGGCGCGCCAGCGCATTGTCAGGAACGATGCCGAGGCCGACCTCGTTGGACACCAGCACGAGCGGCCCGCCGAGGTGTTGCACCAGGGACGCAAGACCTTGGCTCCGCGCTTCGACGTCCACGCCCGCCGCCATCAGATTGGCGAGCCAGAGGGTCAGACAGTCGACGAGCACGATTTGTTCGGGCCGTGCCTCGGCCTCGAGCGCCCGCTCGAGATCGAGCGGCACCTCGACCGTGCGCCAATCGGCGCCGCGTCGCGCGCGGTGGGCGGCGATGCGCGCGGCCATTTCTTCATCGCGCGCCTCGCAAGTCGCGAGATAGACCGGCGCGAGACCCGAATCGAGACACAGGCGTTCCGCGTAGCCGCTCTTGCCCGAGCGCGCGCCGCCGAGCACGAGAGTCGCCGTCACCGATTGATGGGCGCCCGGCGTGGCCAGGGCCACGCCATCGGATGCAGCCGCTCCCATCCTCCCTCCGAGGAAAAGCGTGTTCGCGACGGCGGGGAGGTCTCCTGGCTCGGGGTCATCGGCCGGATCCACCCTTCCCAGCGGATTGCGCCAGTGGGGCGCGAGGGTCACTCGCGCAGCGGATCGGCCTCGCCGCTCACAGTTGCGGGGGCAGCGCCGGCCTCACGCCTCGGGCCTCTCGGCCCTCGGCGCGTCACCGGCTTCCCTGTCTCGCCGTCGGGTTGGAGCCTAGCCTAGTCGCCGCTCGATGGCTATCGCCGATCGCGCAAGCCGAGGGGTTTCGGCGGGGCGTTGACCGCCACGACGCGCCACTGGCCGCCCTCGCCGGGCCCGTCGATATGGTCGATGCGCGTAAGCGAGAGGTTGTCGATCGTGAAGGCGAGGCAGCGATCGGGCGGGGCACCAAGTGCGATCTGCAGTGCCGCCCGGATCGTGCCGCCATGGGCGACCGCGACGATGTCACGTCCCCCGTGGTCACGGGTGAAGCGCTCGATCGCGCGGCCGGTGCGCGCGATCACGTCGAGAAAGGACTCGCCCTCGGGCGGCGCGTGGTGCGCCGGCGCGATCCAAAATTTGTGCTGGGCCCCGTTCATCGCCTGCTCGATCTCGGCGAAGGTGAGCCCCTGCCAGGCGCCGAAATGCTGCTCGACAAAGTCGCGCTCGATGAGCGCCTCCGGCACCTCATGGCCCGCGGCGGCAATCGCGGCGGCGGTTTGGTGGGTGCGCTGGAGATGGGTCGTCACCCAGAGCGCGCCGGCCGGCAGGCCGGAGGCCAAGCCAGCGAACGAGGTTGCGTCCGACACATCGGCCGGCAGATCGTCCTGGCCGTAGAGGCGGTTTTCGTGGCGGCGCACCGGCGCATGGCGAATCCACCACCAGCGGGTCACGACGGTATGGCGACGGGCATTCATCGGATGGCGGCAACGGTAAGGAGGAACAGAAGCTCAGCGACTTGTTGGGTGGCGCCGAGTACGTCGCCGGTCTGGCCGCCGATCTGCCGGCGCGCGAGAAAGGCCATGCCGCAGGCGCCGATGGTGGCGATGATGAGCGCAATGAGGCCGGTCCAATTCAGCAGGATTAACGAGAGCAAAAGCGCGAGGCCGAGCCCCATGAAGACGGCGCTGGCCGGGGGCCGACCGGCGGCGACGCTCAAGCCATCGACTCGTGCGGGCTCGACCCAGCGCATCATGGCAGGGAGCAGGGCGCGGCTCGTGGCGCCCGCGGCCATCAGGCTCGCCAGCACGAGCCCAATATGATCGAGGTCGACCAGCGCGCCGAGCTTGGCGCCGAGCACGAGCACGAGCGCGATCACGCCATAGGCGCCGATGCGGCTGTCGCGCATGATGCTGAGCTTGTCGTCGCGGCTCTGCCCGCCGCCGAAGCCGTCTGCGGTGTCGGCCAGGCCGTCCTCGTGCAGCGCACCCGTGACCAGCGCGCCGACCGCGAGCGCAATGATCGCGGCGATCACGTCGGGCAGCCCGATCGCGGCGAAGAGCGCGTAGGCCAGGCCCGCGACCAGGCCGATCGCCAGCCCGACAAAGGGAAATGCCCGCGCCGCCCGCCCGATCAGGCCGTCCGCAGGGATCTCGTCATCGAACCGGCTGCGGCGTATGAAGGGGATGCGCGTCAGCAGACCGGCGGCGGCAAAGAAATCCTTGAACCAGCCGCGCAGCTCGCGCTCCACCATTCGCGCCACGCGGGCCGCGCCGTCATTTCCGGGATCGTCGTTGTGCGCCACGCGGGCCTACCGTGCCGTCGCTTGGAGGCGGGGGTCGAACGGGTTATAGGATAGCTTCGCTCCCCCGCCAAGGCTGCCCAGGGATGAGACATGGTGCCGGCGCGCCGTCGATCGAGTCGCTCGATGATTTGAGGCGCCTGATGCTCGCGCTTCCTTCGCCGCGGGAGGAGGCGCGCAGTGCCGCGGCCGCGCGCCAGGATAGTTTGACCAAGCCGCGCGGCGCGCTTGGGCGACTCGAAGAGCTGGCGCTCTGGCTGGCCGCCTGGCAGGGCCGTGCGATCCCGCAAGCCGAGCGGATTCGTGTGGTGGTTTTCGCGGGCAATCACGGCATCGCGCGCCGCGGGGTTTCGGCTTACCCGGCGACGGTCACCGCCCAGATGGTCGGCAATTTCCAAGCGGGCGGTGCCGCGATCAATCAGCTGGCGCGGCAGGCGGGGGCGGAGCTCAAGGTCGTGGCGCTGTCACTCGATCGCCCGACAGGTGATTTCACCGAGGCAACTGCGCTCGCCGAGGCCGAATTGGTGGCAGCGCTCAATGCCGGCCTGAAGGTTGTCGAGCCTGGCCTCGATCTCCTGTGCCTTGGCGAGATGGGCATCGGCAACACGACGAGCGCGGCGGCGCTGGCCGCGGCGCTCTTTGGTGGCGACGCGGCGCGCTGGGCGGGCGTCGGCACGGGCGTCGATGATGCGGGGATCGCACGCAAGCGCGCGGTGATCGATACCGGCCTCGCGCTGCATCGTACGGCGCTGGGCGATCCGCTCGAGGCGCTCCGTCGGCTCGGCGGGCGCGAGCTTGCCGCCATCGCCGGAGCGGTGCTGGCGGCGCGTCTTGCCCGCGTGCCGGTGCTCCTGGATGGCTTCGCGACAACCGCAGCCGCCGCGGTTCTCGCGCGCATGGCCGGGAAGGCGCTCGATCACTGCATGATCGCGCATGTTTCCGCCGAAGCGGGACATCGACGCCTCGCCGACGCCCTGCAGATGCGCCCGCTGCTCGATCTCGACATGCGGCTCGGCGAAGCTTCGGGCGCGGCGTTGGCGGCGCTCCTCGTGCGCGCCGCCGTCGGCTGTCACGCCGGCATGGCCACCTTCGGCGAAGCCGGCGTGAGCAATCGAAGCCCTTAGACCACGAGTCCGGTCACGCCGCGACCAAGGCGCGGGTACGCACGATTTGGCCCGTGATCCGGGTCGGGTTGCGCAGATTGTCCATCAGCGGCGCATGGGCCTCCGCGCTCAAGCGGATCGCTTCGAGCAGTTCCGCCGGCGCGTCGCTCTCGACATGAACCGAATAGTCGATCCGGCCAACCCCGGCGCGGATGAGCGGGCTCAGGCCGGTACGACCGCGCAGATCGATGAGCGCGACCACGCGCACATTGACGCGGGCAAGCGCGACGCCGCGCAATTCCGCCTCGACCAACCAGGCGCCGGTCAGGCTGGCGCCGAGCGCGGCCAGCATCAGCTCGATCGGGTCGGGCGAGGTCGCGTGGCCACCGAGCGCGATCGGCTCGTCGGTCTCGACCTCGAACTCGCGCATGCAGCTCTGTGTCCGCGATCCGCTCTGCCACTGGGTGATCGATTCATAGACACCGCGGCCGATGGTCGGATCGGCCTGCATGGCGGCGCGTGTCGCCTGGTAGCCCGAAAGGTCGAAGGCGTTGTGCTTGTTGCGCATGACGCGTGCCCCTCAAGTGTTCGGGAGAAACGCTAGCAGCGCCGCCTTGCCGCCACGATACACAGCGGTTGACGTTGCGGTGAGCGGGCGCATGGCGGGCGTTCACGCCGCCGTGAGCCTACTCGCCCACCTGATGCAGCAGCCCGCGCTGGCGCGCTACCCGAACTGAGAAGAGGAAGGCTGCCGCCCCTCCCGCCAAATAGGCGATGTCGAGCAGCATCGCATTGCGCCAAAGATCGAAGCGGAACTCGTGGTCGATCAGCACCGCCCGCATGCCCTCGAAGATGTGCGAGGAGGGGAAGGCGAAGGCGATCGGCTCGACCCAATCGGGCAAGACGCTCACGGGGTAGTAGACGCAGCTCACAGGCGCCAGGGCGAAGACCAGGAACCAGGCGAGGCTCTCGGCGCCAAGCCCGAAGCGCAGGATGAGCGCGCTCACGAACATGCCGAACGACCAGCTCATCACCAGGAGCGCGGCAAAGAACGCAACCAGCGCAAGCCCCATGTCGAAGACAGAGTAGTGATAAAGAATGATCGCGATGACGGCCGCGCCGCCGGTGCCGATCAGCGTGCGCACCAGGCTCATCAACATGAAGGCCACGACCATCTCAACGGGTCGGAGCGGGCTCACGAACAAATGGCCGAGATTGCGCGACCACATCTCCTCGAGAAACGTGATCGTAAAGCCGAGCGAGCCGCGGAACAGCACATCCCACAGGAGGACGCCCGCAATGAGGGCGCCGCCCGCCTGCTGGACCCAGGTGCTCTCCGTGACCAGAAACTGCGTGATCATGCCCCAGAGGATCATTTGGACCGTCGGCCAATAGACGAGCTCGAGCAGCCGTGGCCACGAGCCGCGCAGCAAATAGAGATGGCGCAGCGCGAGCGCGTAGATGCGCCCGAGCGGCCCGGTCGGTGCGAGCTCGACGACGGCGGGCTCGGTCATAACGGCGTTGCCCGAGCGCGTGCGATGTCGAGAAACACCTCTTCCATGTTGCGCCGGCCATAGCGCTCGATCAGGCGCGCGGGCGAGCCATGGTCCACCATGCGCCCGGCCTTCAGCATGATCACGTCGTCGCACAGGCGTTCGACCTCGGCCATGTTGTGCGAGGCGAGCAGGATGGTCGCGCCGGTGGCCGCGCGATAGCGCTCCAAATAGGTGCGCACCCAATCGGCCGTGTCAGGGTCGAGCGAAGCGGTCGGCTCATCCAGCATGAGCAGGGTGGGCCGGTTGATCAGCGATTTGGCGAGCGCGATGCGCGTGCGCTGACCGGCGGAAAGCTTCCCGACCGGGCGTTTCATGAACTCGCCAATCTCAAGGTCGGCGGCGAGCGTCGCGATGCGCTCTTCGAGCCTGCGCACGCCGTAGAGCCGGCCATAGACCTTCAAATTCTCGACCACGGTCAGCCGGTGCGGCAGGTCAACATAGGGCGAGGAGAAGTTCATGCGCGGCAGGATCTGATAGCGATGCCGTTCGAGCTCGAGCCCGAAAATACACACTTCACCACCGGTCGGGCGGAGCAGGCCGAGCAGGATCGCCATGGTCGTGGTCTTGCCCGCGCCATTGCCGCCGAGCAGGCCGACGATCCGCCCCGGCCCGATCGAGAAGCTCGATGGCTGGAGCGCCACGACCTCACCAAAGCGCTTGGCAATCTGCTCCGCGACGAGAATCGGTTCGGCCATGACGCATCATGACCGGATCGCCCCCCGGCCCGCCAGAGAGTGGCGCGAACTCGCCTTGAATTGTGGCATATAGCGCTATGGCCTTTGTCTGGCGATCGACCCCTCAAGGAGTGGGCCAAGGGCGCGGGCCGGTTCGCCTGCGCACGCTCATTCTCATCCGCTGGTTCGCGATCGCTGGCCAGCTCGTCAGCCTTTTGGCGGTTCACTTCACGCTCGGATTCGAGTTGCCGCTAGCGCCCGCGCTCGGCGTGGTCGGGCTCTCCGCCCTGGTCAACATCCTGAGCACCGCTCTCTGGCCGCCCCAGACGCGGCTCGGCAACCGCGAGGCAGCGCTCTATCTCGCCTATGACATCGTGCAGCTCTCCGTGCTGCTTGCACTGACGGGAGGGCTCGAAAACCCGTTTGCCCTGCTCTCGCTCGTCCCGGCCACGGTAGCGGCCACGATCCTGAGTCTGCGTGCGACCGTCGCGCTGCTCGCGCTCGCGCTCGCCTGCATCTCGGTCATATCGGTCTACCATTGGCCGTTGCCCTGGGGCGGTGATCCGCTTTTGCTACCGCCGCTCTATCTCGCCGGTCTGTGGGCGGCGCTCGTGCTCGGCACGGTCTTTGTCGCCGCCTATGTTTGGCGTGTCGCGGCCGAGGCACGACGCATGGACGACGCGCTGAATGCGCTTGAGGATGCGCTGGCCAAGGAGCAGCAGCTCTCGGCGCTTGGTGCCCTTGCTGCGGCGACCGCGCATGAGCTTGGCACGCCGCTTTCCACCATCGCGGTCGTGGCGGGTGAGCTTGCTCGCGATTTGCCGCCCGGGAGCGCTCAGCATGAGGACGCACGGCTACTGCTCGCTCAAACCGCCCGTTGTCGGGAAATTCTGGGGCAGCTCTCGGGCCTGCGTCATGGCGAGATCGATTCGCCCTATGGCCGCCTGCCGATCACAGGACTGGTCGAGGCGGTCGCCGGGCCGCACCGGCGTCAGGATCGGTCGGTCAATGTGATCCCGGCTGCGCTGGAGGGCGCGCGCGCCGACGAACCCGAGGTCAGTCGCCGGGCCGAGATCGTGCACGGCCTCGGCGCAGTCATTGAGAACGCGGTCGAGTTTGCAATGACCGGCGTTGAGGTTCTGGTCCGCTGGGACGACCGCCGGGTGTCGATCGAGGTGAGTGATGATGGCCCGGGCTTCCCCCTGGGGATCCTGCCCGAGCTTGGCGAACCCTATGTCTCGACACGTCGGGAGGCCGGCCGGCTCGGCCTCGGCCTGTTCATTGCCAAAACGCTGCTTGAACGGACCGGTGCACGCGTTACGTTTCGCAATCGTCCCGCGCGAGGCGCGCTGGTGGAGATCATTTGGCCGCGCGCCCGGGTCGAGGCGAAGCCGGACACACCCGGGCCGGGGCCGACGATGGCTGCGGGGGAGCGAGGAGTCGATGGTCGAGCGGACGATGAAGAGCGGGGCGGACGGATCGAAACCCCGCGGTGAAGCGCGCACCCTGCTCGTGGTCGACGACGACGATGTGCTGCGCCAACGCCTCGTTCTCGCCATGGAGCGTAGGGGCTATCGGGTGGTCAGCGCGGGCGACGTAGAACATGCCATCGCTGCTGCGCGGTTGGAGCCGCCGGGATACGCGGTGGTCGACCTGAAAATCCCCGGGGGTGGCGGGCTTGAGCTCGTGCGCGCACTGAAAGACATGCGGCAAGAGATGCGCATCGTCATGCTGACCGGCTATGGCAACATCGCGACTGCGGTCGCAGCGGTCAAGGTCGGTGCGATCGACTATCTGGCCAAGCCGGCGGATGCGGATGAGATCGATCGGGCGCTCAACGCCACCGGCACCCATCTGCCGCCGCCGCCCGAGAACCCGATGTCAGCCGATCGTATTCGCTGGGAGCATATTCAGCGGGTGTTCGAGCAGTGCGATCGCAATGTCTCGGAAACGGCGCGACGCCTCAACATGCACCGCCGCACGCTCCAGCGGATTCTCGGCAAGCACTCGCCGCACGAATAGCGTCGGCGCTCCGGTTTTTCTTGGAACGTGGTTTAGCGCCGCGCGGCGCGCAGCGGCTCCGACGGCACGATAAAGCCTTCGGCCTGCTGGTCGAGGAACTTGCCCTGGAATAGCGCGAGGCCGAGGGCTCGGCCGGTGCTGAAGGCCGCGGGCGTATCGCAGCCCTTGAGGATCACGCGCAGCGGGTCGGCGCGCTCGATGCCGCGCATCAGCGGTTCCGCGGCCGGTGTACCGCTCTGCTCGAGCATCGGATTCCACTGCACACGCAGGAACTCCACGGCCAGGCGGGCACGGTTGATCAGCGGCAGGGTGTGGTGGCACAGGCCGTCGAGACACAGGCCGAAGCCGATCGCCTTCAGCCGCGCCGTGGCCGCCAGATACGAGCCAAGGTCTGCGAAGGCCACAAGATGGGGCACGTTGATGATCACCCTCTTGCCGGCGAAGCCCTGATTGATCGCTTCAAGCGTTCGGAAGTTCTCGCTATCGAGGCCGAGGATGTCGAGGCTGCCGCCGAAGTTCGCCGGCAATGTGCTCGGATCGGCCGCCCGGAGGTGGGCCAGCGTGCGTTGGTCGATCGTGCGTGCCAGCGAGCGATAGAGCCAGCGCTCGCTTTGCAGGTCGATGGCTGGCGCGAGCGCCCGCTGCAGGTCGGGCAGCGACACCATCAGGTCGGTGAACATGCGCTGCACCGCGCCGTTGCGCGAGATCGCGAACACTGGCTGCTTGCGAATGAACGGCCCGATCTCGATGTTTTCGAAGCCCTCGCAGATCGAGGCAAGTGATTGCGCGGTCAACCGACTGGAATCGTCCGTGCGCCCGGAAGTTTTTTTCGCCGGCGATGGGATGGTCTGATGCCGTGCCAGCGCGTCGGCCAAAATCGTTTC
>VGET01000008.1 GCA_016869195.1 Alphaproteobacteria bacterium
GGCATCGCGGCGATCAGCCCGTCGCGCCCGGCCTGTTTCAAGAGCTCCGCCGCCTCGATCGACTCGGCACTCTCAGGCAGCCAGCTGCCCCGCGGAAAATTCAGGCTGAGCGTCGCGCTGTGAACGGCAAGCGCGATCAGTGGCGCGGCCGAGAGTACGAGCACTGTTTTTGGTCTGCGCACCACGAACTCGGCCCAGCGCCGCCACCAGCGGCCCTCGCCTTGGCGTCGTTTCAAGAATGGCAGACGAAAGCGATCGACCCAGGGCCCCACGATCGCGAGCAATGCGGGAACGAGAGTCGTTGCCACGAGCACGGCGACCACCGAGGCGAGCAGACCGCCAAGCGCCACCGAGCGCATTTCGGTAATCGGCATGACCAGCATGGCGGCAAAGCCGACCGCGACCGCGAGGCCCGAGGTCGCAACCGTCGCGCCTGAGCCCTGAATGGCAAGCTTCGCCGCCTCCACGCGGTCGGCGCCCGCCCGAATCGTGTCGCGATAGCGGCTCACCATCAGCAGCGCATAGTCGATGCTAAGGCCAAGCCCGATCATGGTGACGACATTGATCAGCAGCACCGAGATCGGCATCACCGCGGTCAGCAGCACGGCGATGCCAAGTGCGATCGGCAGCGTGATCACGCCCGAGAGCACGGGCAGGCCGGCGGCGATGAGCCCGCCAAAAACCAGGAGCAACAGCGCAAAGGTGAGCGGCACGACGCGCATCTCGGCGGTGCGTGCCTCGTCTGTGCCGACGACGCGCAGGTCGATGTTGAGCGCGTCAGGCCCGGTCCAGAGCAGCCCGGCCTCCTTGTGGCTGGAGCGCAAGCTCGGCAACAGGGCGGTGGTCCGCCCCCTGAGGGCCGGAATCAGGGTATCGACCGGAATCGTGTTGGGGTCGATGCCGACCAGCACGATCCCGACCGCACCGGCCGCGAAAAACGGGTCGGGCGAGTCGAGATAGGAGGCGACGGCGACAACGTCCGGTTCCTCTCGCACGGCGCCAACAATGGTTTCGAGCGCCGCGCGCCCCTCGGCAGATTCAGGTGCCGGCAGGCCGGAGGTGATGAGAACGGCGGTGTCGGCGAAGGGCGATTGGAACTTGTGCTCGAGCAGGTCGGCGACGCGCGCCGATTCGCTGCCTTCGATGCGGGCGGCCGACTGGAGCTTTGATTCGATCTGGGCCGAGAACGGAATCAGGCAGGCGAGAATGACGACCCAGAGCCCGATCACCACCCAGCGATGGTCGATGACCGTGCGCGCAAAGCGCCCGCCGGGCCCGGCCATCAAACGGGCTTAGGCTCAGCTCGCGACAAGCGCGACCCGGGCCGGGCGTTCGACCAGCTGGCGGCCCTCGAGCCGGCGGATGAACTCCTGGATGATCCGGCGATAGAGCTCGTCCTTGAGGACGCGGTCTTCATAGCCGGTGTCGATGCTCGGATTGTCGTTGACCTCGATGACGTAGAGGCCGTTCGCGGTTTCCTTGATGTCGACGCCGTAGAAGCCGTCGCCGATCAGATTGGCCACGCGCACGGCGAGCTGAACCACGGCCTGCGGCGCCTCGTGCACCGCGAAGGTGGTGGCGCTGCCTTCCTCGAAGCGGCCGTCATCGCCGTGTTTCACGATCTGCCAGTGGCCGCGCGACATCATGTACTGGCAGACATAGAGTGGCTCGCCGCGCAGCACGCCGACACGCCAGTCGAACGCGGTGTAAAGGTACTGCTGCGCGAGGATGACGTCCGACTCTTTCAGCAGGAGTCCCGCGCGCAATAACAATTGCTCGCGATTCTCGACCTTGACCACGCCACGCGAGAACGAGCCATCCGGAATCTTGAGCACCGCGGGGTAGCCGATCTCGCGCTCGACCGATTCGACCGTGCCCCGGTCGATGATGAGCGTGCGCGGGATCGGCACGCGGTTCGCCTTGCACAGCTCGGCCAGATACACCTTGTTGCAGCAGCGCAGGATCGAGGTCGGATCGTCGATCACCGGCATGCCTTCTGACTCGGCCTTTCGGGCGAAGCGGAAGGTGTGGTGATCGATCGCCGTGGTGGCGCGAATGAAGAGCGCGTCATATTCCGCGAGTTCGGCATAATCCTTGCGCTCGATCAGCTCGACCTTGACGCCCATCTGCTCGCCGACCCGGATGAACTTCTGCAGCGTCCGGGGCGAGGACGGCGGCATGCTCTCGCTCGGATCGTGGAGCATGGCGAGGGTGTATTTCGGCACCACGGTCGTTTTCGGGATGCGCCAGGTGGCGCGCGTGTAGTCGTCGAGCGCCGCGCGGAAGCGATCCTGCTGCTCCAGGCTGAGCTCGCCGAAGGAAAGCGGGCGGATGCGCGCGATGTGCCAGCGCCCCTCGGCGGAAACCTCGACCCGGAGAATCGGGCAGCGAAACCGGTCGAACACCTTGCGGGCGAACTCACCGAAGCGATCGTCGTCCGGCCGCCCGAAATAGACATCGAGGGCGAAGCGCGAGAGCGTCGGCGCCTCGATCTTCTTCATGCGCTGGCGCAGCGCCTCGTCGAGCTCGGGCAGCGCGTGGCGGTAGATCGAGCGGTCGCGCAGCTCAAGGAGCGTGCGCACCGAGGGGATCACCTTCAGCTTCCGCGCCTCGGCCAGGAGCGAACAATAATAGCCATAGCCCAAATAGCTATAATCCGCGCACAGGTTCACCACCTTGTCGCGGCGAGGCTGGAACTGCTCTGGCTTGGTGATGAAGTCGCGATCGCGAATCGCGGTCCAGTTTCGGTAGGAGATGGGCAGCTGAATCTTGCGGTCGATGACAACGACGTGCATGGCACCCCGTGTTATGGGCTGGCGAGGCGCGGCTTGCGTGCCTCGAGTGCGTCGCGGCCTGGCAGCCGTCGGCGCGACGTGAGCGGAGACTTGGCGGGCGAGCGGGCGCGGCCGGCGCGAGTCACCGGGGCGCCGCCCTTCCCTGGATTGACGGCGCCGAGGGCCTTCTCCATGCGGAGCGCGTCGGCATGGTCCTCGTAGTAGTCGGCGACCGTTTCGATTTCGTGAAAACCGGCCGCCCGATACATCCGGAGCGCCGCTTCGTTGTCTGGCCGCACCTCGAGCCGAAGGCGCGTCAGGTTACGGCCGAGTGCCTCGCGCTCACAGGCGTCGAGCAGCGCCCGACCGATGCCATTGCCGCGCTCTCGGGGTAAAACGGCGAAGGAATAGAGGCGCGCGATCGGCACCCGCGCGCGAAACAGGAGAAGCGCATAGCCGCCGATCTGGCCGCCCTCCTCATGGACCAGACAGCTGACCTTGCCCTTGGTCAACAAATGGTGAAAGTTCCGACGCGTCAGCCGATCGGCCGCGAAGGAGTCATCCTCGATGCGGCGAAGGGCCGGGATGTCGCTAACGCATGCGGCGCGGATCATCGAGGGGTTGGACGCGAGCTCCTTCTGGCTCGTCCAGCGAGAGACTCGACTCGGGCCTCTCGGGCGACAATAGATAACGCGTTTGCGTTCGAGCGAAAGGGGCAATCGAAAAGAAAATGTCAGGCATGCTTTCCGGCATCAGGGTGGTCGAGAGCTCGGCGTTCGTGGCGGCGCCGGTGTGCGGCATGACGCTGGCCCAGCTCGGCGCCGACGTCATCCGCTTCGATCCCATCGGCGGCGGGGTCGATGCCAATCGCTGGCCGGTCACCGCCAAGGGCGAGAGCCTCTATTGGGCCGGGCTCAACAAGGGCAAGCGCTCACTTGCCGTAAACCTGGCGGACCCGCGTGGGCGCGAGCTCGTGGCCGCGCTGATCGCGGCGCCCGGGCCGAACGCCGGCTTCTACCTGACCAATCTGCCGGTGCGCGACGGGCTCGACTACGAAACGCTCAAGGCCAAGCGCGCCGACGTGATCATGCTCTTGATCCAAGGCAACCCTGACGGCAGCACGGCGGTCGATTACACGGTCAATGCCGCGGTGGGATTTCCCTTCGTCACCGGCCCTGAATCCGCGATCGGCCCGGTCAACAACGTGCTGCCGGCCTGGGATCTCACCTGCGGGCTGCACGCCGCGATCGGGCTCCTCACCGCCGATCGTCACCGCCGTCTCACAGGCGAGGGTCAGCAGATCACGCTCAGCCTGTTCAATGTCGGGGCGGCGCTCACCGCGGCGCTTGGCTACACCGCCGAGGCCGAGATCAACGGCACCGATCGCGAGCGCCTCGGCAACTCGATCTACGGCACCTTCGGGCGCGATTTCCCGACCAGCGATGGCCGGCGGATCATGGTGCCGATCGTGACCGCGCGCCAGATGATGGACCTGGCCAAGGCGACCGGGCAGGAAGGCCAGATGAAGGCCCTCGAAGCCTCACGCGGCCTCGATCTCAGAAAGGACGGCGATCGCTGGTCGGCGCGAGAGGCCCTGGCCGCGCTGTTCGAGCCCTGGTTCGCGGCCCGGCCTTATAACGAGATCGCCGGCGTGCTCGCTCGCGCCGGCATTCTGTTCGGGCCCTATCAGCGCTTCACCGAGCTGGTGCGCGACGATACGAGGTTCACCACCGCCAATAAGATGATCGCGGAGATTGAGCAGCCGGGTGTCGGTCGCTACCGGGTGCCGGGCTCGCCGCTCGATTTCGGCGCGAGCCCGAGGCTGCCGCCGGCGCCGGCGCCCCGGCTCGGCCAGCATACCGATGAGATCCTCTCGAGCGTGCTCGGCCTCGATTCAGGCGCGATCGGCCGGCTGCACGATGCCGGCGTGGTGGCCGGGCCGAAGTGAGAATCTAGGGCGTATAGCCCTCGACGATGATCACCTTCGAGCGCGCCGAGCGCTCGCGCATGGCCAGGAGCGGCGCATAGGCCGGTCCGTCGTGCCAGGCCTTGGCGACGGCGACGCTTGGGAACTCGAGGATGATCAGGCGCTTCGGGTTCCAATCCCCCTCGACGCGGGTGACCGCGCCGCCGCGCACGACATAGCGCCCGCCATGGGCCGCGACCGTGGCCGGCACGCCCGCGCGATATTGCTCGAACAGCACCGGGTCGGTGACCTCGACCTCGGCAATCACATAGCCTGCCATCTGCCTCTCCTTCTTGTTCGGGTGATCTCAGTACCAGCGTGCCGGATAGCGCCGCCCCGGCACGAAGGCGTGCAGGATGAGCGCGAGCACGAGCATCGCCGCCGCCCCGGCCATCACGGGCAGGCCGATGAACGACCATTCGTGCGGCTCGAGCGCGGTCAACACGGCGGTCGCGCCGGCCGGGGCGTGCAGCGATTGCAGCCCTATCATCAGCGTGATCGAGACGAACACCGCGGGCGCGGCGGCGAGCCAGCCCGGGCCGATCAGGCGAGCGAGGATGATGCCGGCCACGACCGCGACGAGGTGACCAACCAGCACGCTGCGCGGCTGCGACATCAGGCTGTCAGGCACGGCGAAGAGGAGAAGGGCCGTCGCGCCGAGCGGGGCAATCAGCAGCGGCGCGTCCGACAGGCTGCCGATCGCGCCGACCACCAGCACCGCAAGCGCCGCGCCGAAGGCGCCATAGAGCGAGAGGCCGAGTTTGGCCCTCGGCTCGGGCACGGCGACGGAATGAAAGCGGTAGAGCCAGTCCTTCACACAGCGTATCCGGGGCTCAGTCGCGTGGCATCCATCCGGCCGCCCGCACCTCGGCCAAACGCCGGGCCTCGTCACTCAGCTCCGCCTCGAACTCCTTCATATAGAAGCGCGCCAGGGTCGGCTCCTGGGGCTCCGCCAGGAGCAACCAGAACCAGGCTTCTGTCAGGTCTCGCGTCGTGCCCTCGCCACGCGCGTACATGCGCGCGAGCAGCATCTGGCTCTTGGCATAGCCCTGGTCGGCCGAGCGCTTGAACAGCTCGAGCGCGCGCGCGAAATCGCGCGGCACCTCTTCGCCCATATAATAGAGTGAGCCGAGGGCGAACTGTGCGCTGGCCTCATCGCCGGCGGCCGATTGGCGAAACAGCTCTTGCGCTTTCTCCGCGTCCTTCGGAACGCCGGCGCCGAAATAATACATATAGCCGAGATTCTTCAGCGCCCTCAGATTGCCCTTGTCGGCGGCTTGCTGAAACAAAGCCGCCGCGCGCTCATAGTCCCGCGGCACACCTTTGCCCTCGAGATAGAAGGTGCCGAGATTGCGCAGCGCCCGCGGGTCGCCCTGGTCGGCCGCTGCCTGATACCAGGCGAGCGCAAAGCTCAGATCCTTGGGCACGCCCTTGCCGATTTCATAATAGGTCGCGAGGGCGTGCTGGGCGTCGCGGTGGCCCTGTTGCGCCGCGCGGCGGAACCACTCGGCGGCCTTGGGCGGGTCGATCGGCAGGCCCTCACCCCGATCGTACATCTCGCCCAGCTTGAACTGGGCGTCCGCATCGCCGGCCTCTGCCAGCGGCACGACCACCTTGAGCACCTCCGCAAAGGGATCCTGCGCGGCCGGCACAGCGTCATCGGCAAATGACGGTGCGCCGACAACTGCGCCGAGCAGCACGAGCGCGACGAATCGGATTGCGCGACGCAACATGGCGTCTCAGCTGAGGCCCAGCAGCGCCGGCAGTTCGGCGAGCGAGCGGAGCTCGGCATCGGGCGCACCCGGCAGGCGCTCAGGTTTCTGGCCGAAGCGGTTGATCCAGGCGACCCGAAAGCCGAAATGTGCCGCCCCTGCGGCGTCCCAGGCGTTCGAGGAATGGAAGCTGATGCGCCGCGCCGGCACACCGAGGCGATCGACCGCCAGCTGATAGACCGAGCGGTGCGGCTTGTAGATGCCGAGCGAATCGACCGAGAGCACCTCGTCGATCAGGCTCTCAAGGCCGGCATTGCGCACGGCCGCCGCCAGCATCGCGGGCTCACCGTTTGAGAGGATCGCGGTGCGCTGTCCGGCCGCCTTCAGCGCCTTCAGCATGGCGGGTACCTCGGGGTACGCGCCGAGCGCGAGATAGGCGCTCATCAGGCGATCGCCCAGGCCCGGCTTGTCGAGGCCGAGGGCGGCGAGCGCATAGTCGAGCCCGTCGCGCGTCACCACCCAGAAATCGGTATAGGCGCCCATCAGGCTGCGCAGCCACGTGTATTCGAGCTGCTTGGTGCGCCACAGCTGGGTCAGTTGATCGGCCTTGTCGCCGAGCTCGGTGCGATGCTTGGCCGCCGCGGTGCCGAAATCGAACAGCGTGCCATAGGCGTCGAAAACGCAGGCGCCGATATCGGCAAATCTCGGGTGGCTCACGCGCTGGACCTCCGGTTGGCTGACCGATGCTAAAGCATCGGTGCGGGGGAGCGAAACAGCCGAGGTGCTTCAGCGCCGCAACATGAACCAGCGCCGGCCCTCGACCACCTGCCAGGCGACCAGGCCCGGCAGGCCGAGCGCCAGCTCGCGCACGCGCTTGATCAGCGAAAGCGCGAGCGCGGTCTCGGGCGACAAACCGATCGCGGTGCCGAGCAGCACATAGCCGCCCTCCTGCACGCCAAGCGAGCCCGGCACCAGAAAGGCGGCCGAGCGCACGGCCTGGCCCAGCGCCTCGATCATCAAGGCATCCAAAAGGCTCACGTCGTGGCCCATGAAATGCAGCGCGAGCAGCACCTCGCCGGTGCCGATGAGCCAGGACACAAGCTGGAAGCCGATGCTGCGGAGAATGGCGCGTCGATGGCGATAGACCTTGGCCACCATCGCATCGAGCTCGCCGGCGCCGCCAACCAGCGCCAGCCATTCGCGGCCCCTGGTCAGCGCCTTGACGAAGCGAGCAATCAGGCTGAACAGGCCGATGCGCTGCGCCAAATAGAAGACGGCGACGCTCGCGAGGATGATTCCCGCGCCGATCGCGGCGTGAACGGTCGCATCGCCGTTCCGGCCGTATTGCAGAATGAGGATGACCACGCCGATCACGGCGAAAATCGCTTGGGTGAGGATTCCAAGCGTCAGGTTCACGACCACCGACGCGCCCGCCTGCAGCGCCGGCACGCGGGCGATCACCAGGAGTCGCGTCTTGATGAACTCGCCGCCAATCTGGGCGACGGGCAACAATTGATTGATCGCCTCGGTGATCCACTGGATGCCGAAGAGCCTCGCATGGCTCGGCCGCTGCTCGCGCGGAATGACGGCGCCGAGGCCGGCGGCGTCGAGCCCAACCGGAATAAGATGAAACAGCGTGACCGCGGCGATGCCCCAGCCGGCGCGGCCGATCGCATTGGCGATCTCGCCAACATCCTGAAACACAAAGAGCCCGGCCATGAGGCCGAAGCCGAGCAGCAGGAAAAGCAGGGTCCAGAGCCGGCTGAGCGTCACGCGCCGACGGCCCCTCCCGGGCAAGGCTGCCGGTGATTCAGTGCGGTCGGCGTCGTCCATGGTGGTCGGGGCGGGAGGCTCTCAGGGTCGGTGCCGGGGCCCGGTGAACGCCGAGCCGGCTAGTCGAGCGCCATCATCTGCCCGCTCGGCTTGAGCGTAAAGCGGTGGCCGCGCCAGAGAATACCTTTGCCGCCCAGGCTCGCGAGCCGAACCGCCATGGTGATCAGGTCCCGATAGGGAATGAGCCAGGGGCGATAGGGTGCATCGCCGCCGAAGCGCCAGCTCACCACGCTGTGATGCAACACGCGCAGGATGCCGGCCGCGAGGAAGAGAAGGCCCGCCTCTGCGGCAAGCGCGCTCGCCACGAATGCGATTAACGACAATGGCAGCGCATCGGTGATCAGCGTCAAGGGGTAGAGCAGCGGGCGTACCGCACGCAATGTGCGCGCCCAGCGCAGCTCGTGACGGAACAGTGTGGCGAGATCGGCCTCGCACACGACATTGTCGATCATCGTGGGGGCGATCGCGATGTCATGGCCCGCCTGTTTCACCAGCTCGCCCAACATGTAGTCGTCGGCGACATGGTCCTTGAGCGCGTCGAGCCCGCCGACCTTGTCCAGAACGTCGCGTCGAATCGCCATGGTCTGGCCGAAGCACGGCTTGAGCCCGCCGATGGTCGAGGCGAGCACGACCGAGGACATGTACCAGTCGTTCAGGTAGAGCGCGCCCAGCGATGAGGCGCGGCCCTCTCCTACGGTGCCGCGATAGAGGCAGGTCACCGCACCTACGGACTTGAGCTCAAACGCGGTGGCGACCGCTCGCAAGTAATCCGGTGCCACCCGCGTGTCGCTGTCGGCCATGATGATCAGGCTGTGCTTGGCAATGCCGATCATGTTGGCGAGGTTCGAGACCTTGTAATTGCGGCCGATCACCCGACCGTCGATCACCAGCGCGAGGTCGCGCTCGGGCATCTCGGCGATCAAGCGGCGTACCACAGCGATCGCCGGGTCGCCCGCCTCGCGCACGCCAAAGACCACCTGAAAATTTGGGTAATCCTGGGTGCAGTAGCTTTTCAGATTGTCATAGAGGTGCGGCTCATCGCCGCACAGCGGCTTCAGCACGCTGATCGGCGGCAGAACTGCTGGTGCGCGCGCGCCGCGGGGCCGGCCCTTCAGCGCCACGACGATCGTCATCATGGTGAGATAGAGGAGGCCGAGGGCGGCGATCCCCATCAACACGGCTGTGGTAATCTGGTGTTCGGTCATCCGGGGGCACCCCTGCGTCCCCAAGGGGCGGAGTCTGCACGGGATAGGTTACGCCGACTGTGCCTTGAACGTATCAATCCGTTGCGCCGGTCGGGAACGCGCCGAACCGAGCCTTTGAGCATCAACGCATCCGCCGGGACTTGAGCGTTGCCCGACGCTGAGCTAAGGCTTGCAACGAAACTCGCAGAAAACCTGCAAAACGCAAGGGGGAGTATAGGCGGAATGTCTCGACTCAAGGGCAAAGTAGTGGCGATCACCGGGGGCGGGAGCGGCATGGGCCTCGCCAGCGCCAAGCTGTTCGTCAAGGAGGCGGCCAAGGTCGCCATCATCGATTACAGGGACGAAAAGAGCCTCGACAAGGCGGTGAAGCAGCTTGTGAAGGCTGGCGCCAAGAAGGGCCAGCTATTCTGTCATCGCGCCGATGTCGGCGATGAGCGTGCGGTCAAGGCCGCGTTTGCTGCGGTAAAGAAGGCGCTGGGGCCGGTCGATGTGCTGGTCAATGCCGCGGGCATCGACACGACCAGCGAGGTCGCCGACATGTCGACCAAATTGTGGGACGACATGATCCGCATCAATCTGCGCGGCACGTTCCTGTGCACGCGCGAGGTGCTGGCCGACATGAAGAAGAAGAAGTGGGGCCGCATCATCAACTTCGCCTCCCAGCTCGCCCACAAGGGCGCGCCCGAGATGGCGCACTATGTAGCCAGCAAATCCGGCGTGATCGGCTTCACCCGCTCGCTCGCCTATGAAGTGGCGAAGGACAACATCACGGTCAACGCGATCTGCCCCGGGCCGATCGTAACGCCGCTGCTGATGTCGATCCCCAGGCCCTGGCTCAACCGCAAGCAGAAGGAGCTGCCGATCGGCCGCTTCGGTGAGGTCGAGGAGGTGGCGCCGACCGTGCTCATGCTCGCGCTCGACCCCGATGGCAACTACTACATCGGCGCGACGCTCAACATGAACGGCGGCGATGTCATGGTTTGATCACACAATCGTGACAGCGGACGACTCGGTCACTGGTGATTGAATTTCGTTATTGGCGGGCACCCTTAAAAAGGGGCCCGCCAACGTTCGATCGGGGACAGGGCATAGCTCGGGGAGGAACACGGGCATGGCGATCATCAAGGAGTTCAAGGAGTTCATCTCTCGCGGCAGCGTCATCGACCTTGCCATCGGTATCATCATCGGCGCGGCGTTCACGAGCGTCGTCACCTCGCTGGTCAATGACATCATCATGCCGCCGATCGGCTTAGCTCTCGCCGGCATCGACTTCTCGAACCTGTTTGTAACCATGTCGGAAGGCACCTACGCCTCGCTCGAGGATGCGCAGAAGGCCGGTGCCGCGACCTGAAACTACGGCAGGTTCATCAATTCGTGCATTCACTTCCTGATCGTCGCCTTCGTCATCTTCATGGTCGTGAAGCAGATCAATCGCTTCCGCACCAAGAAGGAGGCGGGCCCGCCGCCGCCGCCGCAGAGCGAAGTGCTGCTCGGGGAAATTCGCGACCTGCTGAAGAACAAATAGCATCAAACCTCTGAAGCGCCGCGTGGGCTGGAGGGCTCGCGCGGCGCTTCTTCGTTGGAGCGGCCTGATGCGCCTGCCTGTCGTCGTCGGCTTCCGCCTGCCTGAGCCCGTCGAGCGCGAGTTTCAGGCCCGGCTCGATGCGCGCTTTCTCGACGTGTTTCCGCGCGATGAGGGGGGCCTCAAGGCCGCGCTCGATGGTGCCGCCGCGCTCGTGGTGACGCCGCCGATCAAGGCCGACGCCTGGCTGTTCGAACATTTGCCCGACTCGATCAAGGCGATCGCGACCTATTCGGTCGGGCTCGATCACGTCGATCTGGCAGCGGCGCGCCGGCGTGGCCTCCCCGTTGTCCATACGCCGGACGTTCTCACGGACGCTGTCGCGGAGACCGCGATGCTGCTCTTGCTCAGCGCCATGCGGCGCGCGACCGAGTCGATTGTCCTCATCCGCTCGCGCCAATGGCAGGGCTGGAACCCGCGCCAGATCATCGGCCAGGGGCTCGACGGCAAGACGCTCGGCATTCTCGGCATGGGGCGCATCGGGCGCGGCATCGCGGCCCGCGCCCGCGCCTTCGGCATGGCCATCGCCTACTCCAATCGACATCGTTTGCCGCCGACGCTCGATAACGGCGCGACCTTTCACGACACGCCCGAAACGCTACTCCCGATCTGCGACGCGCTGGTGCTCGCCTGTCCCCTAACACCCGAGACGCGCGGGTTCCTCAACGCGCGCCGCATCGCGCTGATGAAGCCGAGCGCCGCCGTGGTCAACATCGCGCGCGGCGATGTCATCGTGGACGATGATCTGATTGCGGCGCTGGCCGAGGGGCGGCTGTTCGCGGCCGGGCTCGACGTCTTCGCCGGCGAGCCGCGAATCGATGCGCGCTATTTCGATCTGCCCAATGTGTTCATGCTGCCGCACATCGGCTCATCCACGATCGAAACGCGGCTCGCCATGGGCCGCGCGGTGATCGACGGGCTGATCGCCGTGCTCTCCGGCAGCCGCCCGCCGAACTTGGTGGCGTAAGAGCCTCTATCGCGGCGCCATGCGGAGCGCGCCGTCGAAGCGGATGACCGAGCCGTTCAAGAATCGGTTCTCGACGATGTGGCGCGCGAGCGCGGCATATTCCTCGGGCTTGCCGAGGCGCTTCGGGTAGAGCGTGGTGGCGACCAGGGCTTCCCGCACATTGTCGGGCAGGCCGGCCAGCATCGGCGTGTCCATCAGGCCGGGCGAGATCGCGTTGACGCGAATGCCCTCGCGCGCCAGCTCGCGGGCGAAGGTGAGCGTGATCGAGACGATCGCGCCCTTGGAAGCCGAATAGGCGCCCTGGCCGACCTGGCCCTCGAACGCCGCGACCGACGCGGTGCCGATCATCACGCCGCGCTCGCCATCCTCCAGCGCCGGCAGCGCGGCGGCATCGGCGGCGGTCAGCCTCATGCAATTGATCGTGCCCATCAGGTTGATGTCGATCGTGCGCTTGAAGGCGTCGAGCGGTGTCGCCTTGCCGTCCTTGCCGATCAACTTGGCGCCGGTCGCGACGCCGGCGCAGGCCACCAGAATGCGCGCCGGCCCGATGGCCTTGCGGAGGGATTCATAGGCGGCTTCCAGGCTGGCCGCATCGGTCACGTCGGCCGCCGCTGCCGCACCGCCGATCTCCTTGGCGACCGCCTCGGCCGCCTCGCGCTTGACGTCGATGATCCCGACCTTGGCGCCCGCCTTGGCCAGCTCGCGCGCGGTCGCGGCCCCAAGGCCTGAGCCGCCGCCCGTGATGATGGCGCTGTGCCCCTTGATCTCCATGATCGCCCCCGTCCGGATGTTCGGGGCGCTCTATAGCAGGAAGGTCGGGTGGAAGCGATTCCTGAAAGATCAAGCCTCCTCGTCGGTGCGCACGAGCGCGCGGCACTCGCGGGCTCCCTTCAGCGAGAGATAGGCCGCGCTCGCGATGATGATGGCGCCACCCACCCAGGTCCAGACGCCGGGGAACTCGCCGAAGGCGAAATAGCCGATCAGAATGGCGAACGGCAGGCGGGTGAAATCGAGCGGCACCAGCGCGCTGGCTTCGGCGAGCGAGAGCGCGCGCGCCATCGAGAAATGGCCGATCAGTGCGATGATGCCGATGGCACAGAGGAGCCCGAGCTCGAGCGCCGAGGGCGTCGACCAGAAGGCGACCGCCGGTCCGATCGAAAGCGGCGTCATGATCAGGTTCATGTAGAACACGATCTGGGTCGGGCTCTCGGTCTTCGAAAGCAGCTTGATGATGCACATCGAGAGCGCGAACAGCGAGGCCGAGCCGATGGCGAGCAAACCACCCAGGCTGAAGGTCTCGGCCCCCGGCTGCAGCACGATGAGCACGCCGGCGAAGCCGACGCCGGTCACCAGCCAGCGGATCAGGTCCACGCGCTCCCGCAGCAGCACGATCGCGATCGGGATCATCCAGAGCGCGACCGTGAAGTTGAGCGTGATCGCCTCGGCGAGCGGCATCATGCCGAGCGCGGAATACCACGCCCACATCGCGACCATGCCGATCGAGCCGCGCGAGAGATAGAGTTTCAGCCGATTGGTGCGCAGCGTGCCGAAACCGATATGCATCATCCACGGCAGCAGCACGACGAGCCCGACCGCGTTGCGGAAGAAGGCGACCTCGAAGGGCGAGATCGTGGTCGACAAATAGCGGATGAGCGCCGACATGGCGGCGAAGCAGGCGCAGCTTCCCACCATGAGCAGCGCGCCCTCGACGCCGGCCGGCAGCCGACGCGGCCGCGCCAGCGCGTCGCGCAACATCGTCATGGCAGGTTGTTTGCCGGGAACGGTGAGGGCGGTCAACCGCCGCCGAGCGAGGAAAGCGCGACGGCGATGCGGCTGAAGGAGCGGGTCTGCCCGAACGGGTCGTCGACGTCGCGCGCGATCGCGGTCGCCTCCTTCAAGAGGTCGGCGGCAAGCGGCCCGGCGCCGGTGCGGGCGGCGAGGCGGGCAAGGTCGATCAGGGAAAAGGCGCGCTCGACCGGGTTTTCGATGGTGCGTGCGAGCGTTGCTGCCCCGGCTTCGATGGCAAGGGCGCGGGCCGTATCGCCGCCGTTGTTCACGGCTTCGGCAATGCCGATCAGCGCGTCAAGCCGAGCGCGGATGTCGGGAATTCGGTCCGCAATCCGCGTGGCGTCATCTGTCAGGCCAGCGCGGGCAGTTGCAACCGCAACTCCTGAATGGGCGAACAAGCGCGTGTAGCCCGGCTTCAGCTCATTGACCACGGCCATGGCGGCCTCATGGCGCCCGAGCTCGGCCTCGGTAATTGCAAGGCGCGCATGGGCATGCTGACAGTCCGCCCGCTCGATCGGGCAGGCGAGGCCGGATTGTGCGCTGATGAGGGTCTCCCCCGCCGCGGCGGACTTCCCGGCGCGCGCCTCGATCGTCGCGATCTCGGCCAGCGCCTTGCTCCGCTCGGAGCGGTCGCGGATTTCTTCCGTCAGCGCCTTGGCAGCAGCAACGTTGCCCAGCTCGGCATCCAGCTCGGCGATCAGGCCGGTCGCAAAGTCGCGCAAGCTGCCCCGCTTGAGCGCCTTCAAGTCGGCTGCCGCCTTGTCCCGCAGCGCCCGCGCGCGCTCGATCTGGCCGGCTTCGATCTCAGCCCTTGCGGAGGCAATCAGCGCCGGTAGCCGTTCCGCCGGCGCATCGATGCGGCCGGCGGTTTCAGCCGCGGCGGCGGCCTCGCCAACGCTCGCCTGGCCTTCCGCCACCGCGCGCAAGGCCTTGTCGCGAAGCGTGTCGTCCGGCACGCGCGCGGCCGCTTCAACGGCATCGCCCGTCTGGCCGCTGCGCGCGAGCCCAACCGCGATCGAGCCGACCGCCGCGATCACCGAGCGGGGATCGGTGATCGAGCGCGCGGTTTCGAGCGCGTCCGCCCTCAGGCTGGCGTGCACCTGGGCTTCCACGACATGGCTCAGCGCCCAGTCGCGCAGGTCATCCTTCTGGATGCGCTTGGCGCTGCTCAGCGCCAGGCTGATCAGGCACTCCGGCTCAGGCGCGGCGAAACAGGCCGCGGAATCGACGGAGGCGGTTGCGGCCCGGTGTTCCGTGCCGCGCGTGTGGGCCCAGTCGGGTCCGAATTCCTTCTCCAGAGCCGCGCGCGCGGCGATGATCTGCTTTTTGCGCGCCGCGTCGAGCTTGTTGACCAGCTCCTTGGCGGCACCTTGTGTCGAGTTCAGCTTGTTGAGCAGTGTCTCGCTCGGTACGCCATCCGGCGTCAGGCCGACGATCTCCTGATAGGCCTTGATGGCCTTCTCGGTCTCCGGCGTCATCGTGCCGCCGACCGGCCCGTTGTAGAGCCCGCGCTCGGCCAAGTGCACCTGAATCATGCGCACGAGCGGGCTGTATTGGCCCATCTCGGCCTCGTTCGCTTCCTTGGAGACCGCCGCGAGTTTCAGCTTCGAGGCGGCCTCCGCGCCTCCGATGTGGCACGGAGCAATCGCAAGCGCCGCGCCCATTAGCGCAACCAAGGCGAGCGACCGGGGCCACCGGCCGCTCCGGAGCGCCTCGGCGGCTAGCGCCGAAGAAACACTGACAACATTCAGGGCCATCGGGAAGTTCGAGGGTTGTGCTTGCCCGGACGATAAGGAGTGTCGCCCCACGATAAAGGAGTGTTTATGGCATTAACCTTAATGGTTAGACTCGATTCGCGCGACTCGACCGGGACGCCGGCCCCTGCGGCAACCGAAGGAACGAGCGCCCTACCTGGTCAAACTGGGAAGGGGACCGACGATTCGCAACCTTGAAGGGGTCCATGGCACATCCGAGTGAGCGCCGCGCTGGCCGGCGCCTCTTCGCCTGTTGGCTCGAGGCGAGCGGCGGGAGGCGTTTTCCGAGCCTCAATCAAGTCTCCCGCAAGGCCGACAAAGACTTGTGGGATCAATCGTTTATCATTGACGTCCAAAAGGGCCCGGGGGCCTACACGATCAGCCGTGTCGGTGGCGCGCTGTCGGCCAAGTTCAGGGACGACTTTGTCGGTCTGAAGCTGGATTCGTTGCCACGCAGCATCGCCGACGATATCAGTGACATCTGCCTGGCCGCTGTTGCTTCGGGCAAGCCGGTCGCGCGCGGGGAGGATCTTGCGCACCTGTTTGGCCATACGGTGAGTTACCGTCTGGTGCTGCTACCGGTGGGTGAGGCCGAGGTGGTTGAGCAGCTTGTCGGCACGATCGGATTTCTCGATCGGCCGATCGATTTTCCCACGCTCGCGCCGACCAACGCCAACGCCAAGCTGCCGCCGAGCCGCCTGCCGCCCGGCACTTGAAGGCCGGCTGATCATCCCCATATCCGATTCGCCGTCGCCGCATGGGGCGGGGCGGCGAGTATGTGGCTTGCCTGCTGCGATGGCCCTTGCCGGTGACGGGAGGGCGAGATGCGGCCGCCCGCTCGGGATGAGGGGCCTTTCATGAGCCGAATGTCGCCATTCAATAGTCCGCTGCTGCTCGGCTTTGACCAGCTTGAGCGCGTGCTTGAGCGTGTCGCCAAGAACGGAGGCGATGGCTACCCGCCCTATAACATCCTCCAGCTCGGTACCGACCGGCTGCGTATCACGCTCGCGGTCGCAGGGTTCGCCGAGGCGGAGCTGATGGTGACGGTGGAAAACCGGCAGCTCCTCATCCGGGGCGCCAAGGCCGAGGACGTGGAGGATGGCGCCGTCTATCTCTATCGGGGCATTGCCGGGCGGCAATTCCAACGTACCTTTCTTCTTGCCGAGGGCATTGAGGTGACCGGCGCCTCGCTCGAGAACGGGCTGCTGCACATCGATCTCGCACGCCCGGTCGAGCAGGACACGGTGCGACGGATCAGCATCACGACCAAGCGATCCACCAAGGATGAGGGCAGCCGCCTTTTCGGCGACGGGCGGTCAGCGCCTCAAGCAGCAGAGCCAGTCGCCGAGCAGAGCCCGACGCGGCGTGTCGTCAGCGCGCCGGCGCGGGAACGGAGTACGACATGATCAAGGACGCCGCCAACACCAACCACGCCACGCTGGCAGCCGAAGCGTTTGCGGCTCTCGGTGGCCCGACGCTCGCCTATATCAAGGCCGAGATGTTCGGCAAGGACGAGGGCTTCGCCATCCATGGCGCAGATGGGCGCCTGCTCGGCGCGGCGCCGACCCGCGAGCTCGCCTTCGCGGCCGCGCGCCAACACAATCTCGAGCCGGTCAGCGTGCATTGAGGGTAGCCTCGCCGGTCGCGCTGGCGACCACGGTGGGCCTGCCATCGATCGTCCGAACCAACCGATACTCACCGCGATAGACGCCGGGCGGCCAGCCGCCTTTCGGTTGCTTGCGCCCGGCGAAGTCGAAGTGCTGATGTGCATCGGCCTCCAACACGTGGCGATGCGCCACTAGCTCGACGCCCCCAGGACCGATCAGCCGAAACTCCTCGATATCTCCGGCCCGGAGGCCGTAGACGTCGGCGTAGAAGGTCAGGGCCGGCGCGTCGGTGCTGAAGCTGAGCGCGCGCTCGGCGCCATCGCGCACGCGCGCCTTGTCGGGTTTGCCCACGGCGAAGCCTGAGAGCAGCACGCCGGTCGGCTGATAGCTGAGCAGCGCGAGCGTCTCGGCGTTCCACAAGGGCGCCCGCTTCGCGCGGCAATCCTGACCCGGCGTCGGCCCGACATAGGGATCGATCGCGGCCTCACCCAAGCGCACCGCAAAGTCGAGATGCGGAAAATTGCTGTTGCCCGAGAGCCCGATTTTTCCGAGGCGCTGGCCTGCGACGACGACATCGCCCGGCTTCACCGCGAGGCTGCCCTTCATCAGGTGCGAATACTGGGTCTCCCAGCCGTCGCTGTGGCTGATCACCACGGCATTGCCGGCGTCCTTGCCTTCAAGCGACTCTTGGCCCCGCTCATCGACGCTGATCTCAGGCTCGCCGTCGCGCACGGCGCGCACGACACCGTCGGCCGCTGCGAGCACGTCCACGCCCGCGCGCATGGCGGCGTAATCGGGCAAACGAAAATCCGTGCCCTTGTGCTCGTCATAGGTGAGCACGCCGCAGGCAAAGTCCTGGATCGGCTTGCCCGGTGCGAGATCGACATGGAACTGCACGAAACAGGTCTCCCCGATCACGCAGTCGACCGGCAGCTGAAGACTGGGCGCCGAGCCCGCGCTTCGCGCGTCACCGACCATCGCCGTCGTGGCGAGCACAATAAGCGCACCGAACCTGAGCCAAACCATGAATCGGTCAGGTGCCGGGGGCGGCGGCCAGGGTCGCCTGGAAGCGGGCGCCGATGCCGGTGCGCGCCTCGAGGCAAAGCAGCCGTCCGCCGAACGCCTCGATGATTTGGCGCGAGATGCTGAGCCCGAGGCCGGCATGGGTGCCGAACTTCTCGCCCTGCGGCCGCGAGGAATAGAAGCGCTCGAAGATGCGCTCGCGCATCGCCTCGGGCACGCCGGGCCCTGAATCCTCGACCTCGAAGATCACGGCGCGGCCGGTGCGCGCCAGCCTTAGCGTCACCATGCCGTCGGGCGGGCTGAACGAGCGCGCGTTCTTCACGAGATTCTGAATCACTTGGGTCAGGCGGTCCTCGCCCGCGACGACGATGAACGGGCCTGGCCCTTCGGTCTCAAGCCTGAGCGGGATGAAGCCTGGCGTCTCCGCGTTCATCTCCTCATCGAACGAGACATGGAGCGAGAGCAGCTGCGCGAGATCGACCGGCTCGAGCGCCATGCGCGAAAGCTCGGAATCGAGGCGCGACGCCGCCGATATTTCGCTCAGCAGCCGGTCGAGGCGCTTCACGTCGTCGATCACGATCTCAAGTAGCTGTCGGCGCTTGGCGTCATCCCCGATGCGGATCGCGGTTTCGACCGCGCTGCGCACCGAGCTCAACGGGTTCTTGATCTCGTGCGCGACATCGGCCGCGAAGCGCTCAATCGCATCGATGCGCTGATAGAGCGCGTTGGTCATGTCACGCAGGGCGCCCGAGAGGCCGCCGATCTCGTCGCGCCGCGACGAGAAATCCGGGATCACCGGCTTCTCGCCCCGACCGTGGCGCACGCGAAGCGCCGCTTCGGCGAGGCGTTTCACCGGGCGGGTGATGGTGCCGGCGAGATAGAGCGAAAGCAGCACGGTGATGAGAAGCGCAATGCCAAAGGCCTCGAGCACGGCAAAACGCATGCCGCGCACGTCGCGCGCCACGTCTTCCGCGCTCGCGGTGATCAGGAGCGCGCCCTCGATGCGCTTCAGCGCCTGAACCGGCAGCGCCACCAGCACAGCGAGCGAACCGTCCGAGGTCTCGCCGATCAGGCTGGTGGTTTCACCGGTCAGCGCGCGGCCGACGGTCGCGCCGATCACCGAGCGCGAGCCCTTGCCTTCGACGATCCTGGGCATCCTGGTGCGCGGCGGCAGGTCGCGCACGATCCACTCATAGATGTCGACGGCGAGGCGCCCGAGGAAGCCGTTCTCGGGCGGTGCCGGCAATTCGCTCGTCTGCACCTTCGCGCCGGGAAGCCCCTGGGAATCGACGATGAGGCGTCCCCGCGTGTCGAACAAGCGCACGCGCTGGTCGGCGGGCAAGGAGAGCCGGCCGATGAAGCCCGCGGCATCCACGCGGCGCGGCTTGTTTGCGGCGCCCTCCTCCTCGACGTCGCGTACGAGCCCGCTTGCGATCATGCTGCCCTCGAGCTTGAGCGAGGAGATCTTGTTCTCGATCAGGCTGCGCTGATAGCGATCCAGATAGAAAAAGCCGCCGAGCAGAAGCGCAAGCGCCAGCACGTTGATTGCGAGAATGCGCGCGGTGAGCGGAATGAAGGGGCGGCGTGAGCGCGCCTTCTTGGGCTTCGCATCGGTTGCCTTGGAGCGCGCCGGCTTTTGCGGGATCTCGATGTCTGCCGCCGCGGCCGCCGCCGTCGCGCCGAGCGCCTCGGTCCCCGGCGCCTTGGCGTCAGGACTGTAAGAAGCGATATCCGACGCCATAGAGCGTCTCGATCTTGGCGAAGGACGTATCGACGCTCTTGAACTTCTTGCGAATGCGCTTGATGTGGCTGTCAATCGTCCGGTCGTCGACGAACGTCTCGCCGTCATAGGCCGCGTCCATCAGCTGGTCGCGGCTCTTCACATGGCCTGGGCGCAGCGCGAGTGATTTCAACAGCAGGAACTCGGTGACGGTGAGGATGATCGATTCGCCGCGCCAGGTGCAGAGATGGCGCGTCGGGTCGAGCACGAGCTCGCCCCGCACGATCACGGGCTCGGCCGGCGTCGTCGTACCGGCGGCGCGGCTCTCGAGATTGCGGCGCAGCACCGCCTTGATGCGCTCGATCAGCAGGCGCTGGGAGAACGGCTTGGTGATGTAGTCGTCCGCGCCAAGCTTCAGGCCTTCGATCTGGTCGGCCTCTTCGATCTTCGAGGTGAGAAAGATCACCGGCATGGCGCTGTGCCGGCGCAGCTGGCGCAACAGCTCGAGTCCGTCGAGCTTCGGCATTTTGATGTCGATGACCGCGATGTCGGGCGGTTTGGCGAGCAGGTCCTTCAGGCCCTTCTCGGGATCGCTCGACGGTCGCACGGCAAAGCCCTCGGCCTCGAGCGCCATGGAGACCGAGGCGAGAATGTTCTGGTCGTCATCGATCAGGGCGATCGTCTGAGGCATCGGCGAGACGGTCCTGCGTGCGGGGGCCGATCGGGTGTCGGCCGCGTGATCCTGGCAGGTCAAGGTTTGCCAAGTATTGAGGCGATTCTACGACCGGGCCGCGCACTTTGCCACTTGGGGCGGCTGCTCCGGCCTGTCAAGCCGGTGCAAGCGCACGGCGGGTGAGCGTTCTGAAGCGGAGCGCGAGGGTTAATGAGGAGACGATCGTGCCCGCCGTGATCGCCCAAATCAGGCCGGACGCGCCGAGCCCGGCGCCGACTGCCAGGCCATAGCCCAAGGGCAGGGTGACGCACCACCACGACACGAACTGGATGATCGAGGGCGCCCAAACGTCCGCGAGGCCCCGAAGCGCGCCCTGGAGCACCATCTGGGCGCCGTCGGTGATGAGGAAGGTCGCCGCCACCAGGATCAGCGTTTGGGTCAAGGCCCGCACGTCCTGGTCATCCGTGTAGAGGCCTGCGATGCCGCCCGGCACCGCGACAAAAGCCACCGTCGCGATCGCCATGATCACGGCAATTACCACCACGCTCGCCCAGCCGGCCCGCGCCATCTCGAGCGGCTCGCGCCGGCCGAGCGCGGTGCCGACCCTCACCGTCGCGGCCGAGCCGGTGCCGACCGCCGACATGAACATGAGCGAAGCGAGGTTAAGCGTGATCTGATAGCCGGCCAGCGCCGCCGGCCCGAGCAGCCCGGCGATCAACGTGAGGGCCGAGAAGGCGCCCGCCTCGAGCCCGCGCGAGAGGCCAAGCGGGTAGCCCAGGCGGAACAGCCGGCCGATCTCGGGCCAAAGGCCGGTCCACCGGCCATTGAGGCCGAGCGCCTCGCGGTCCTTAAGGCGTGTGATGTAGCCGAGCAGGCAAAACAGCATGAGCCAGCGCACGATCGAGGTGGCAATCGCCGCGCCCTCCGCCCCAAGCGGTGGCAGGCCGAGCCCGCCATAGATGAACAGCCAGTCGAGCAGTGCATTGGCGAGGACGGCGCTGAGCGAGGTGATCATGCCGGGCAACGGCCGGCTCAGGCCTTCGAGAAAGAAGGAGCAGGCGATCCACAGGCCGAGGCCCGGCATGCCCCAGGCGAACATCAGGAAGATGCGCCCTCCGCCGGCTGCGATCTCAGATGACTGGCCGAGCAAGAGCAGCAGCCACTCGCCGAGCAGGCTGATCAGGCCAAGCGCGAGGCCGAGCAGGGTGCCAAGCATGAGGCTGGCGCGGAACAGCGTGCCGCAGGCTTTGAGGTCGCCTGCGCCGACATTGCGCGCGACCAGGATCGCCGTGCTTTGCAGCAGGCCGACCGCGACCAGCACCATGACGAACTGGACCGCATTGGCCGCCGCGAAGCTCGCCAGCGAATTGACGTCGTAATGCCCGAGCATGGCGGTATCGACCGCCAGCATCAGAAGCAGCCCGGCGCGCGCGATCACGACCGGCACCGACAGTCTGAGCGTAGGGCCGATATGGCTCTTGAGGCCCGGGGAAAGAGAGAGCGTGCGAGGCAGGCGCGACATGGCGCGCGACCATAGCCAACCGAACGGCCCCTGTCGCGTGCTCGCGCGTTACAGCGCGCCGGGCGATACTGGGCGCGGTTTAGCAATCCAGGGGCATGACGGATGGAACGGGGCGGGGATGATCTCGGGCGGTCGGCGCGACGGCTGATCAGGCAATCAAGAGTTGCGACACTTGCAACTGCCGGCCGGGTCGATAGCCCCGCCGCCGGGCATTCTTATGGCTCGCTGGTGCTGGTCGCGGCCGACTATGACGCTGCCCCGCTCCTGTTGATTTCGCGCCTGGCCGAGCACACCCAAAATATCGCTCAAGACCCTCGGGTCTCGCTCCTGTTCGAGGCGACCGCCGGCTTGGTCGATCCATTGACCGGGCCGAGGCTCACACTCCTGGGTGTGGCTGAGCCGGCCGAGCGATCTGGCCAGCGCACGCGCTTCCTCGCGCGCCACCCGTCGGCCGCGGACTATGCCGGGTTCGCCGACTTTTCGCTGGTCAGGGTTCGCGCGATCCGTGCCCATCTGGTCGCCGGCTTCGGCCGGATTAATTGGATCGAGGCGGAGTCTTTGACTTTCGAAATAGGGTCGGCCCAGGCGTTGATCCGGGCTGAGGCCGAGATCGTAGCCCATATGAACGCGGATCACGCGGATGCGCTCTCCCTCTATGCGACCGTCCTGCTCGGCGCCGAGCCTGGCGATTTGCGGATGACCGGCATCGACCCCGAGGGTCTGGATCTTCGGGCGTCCCCGGCACGGGTGCTTCGGCTCGACTTCGAGTCGCCGGTTCGTGACGGCGCGGAGGCACGGGAAAGACTGATCGACCTGGCCCAACGCGCACGCCGGGCTGGGGCCGCAAACCGGCCGGTCGAGAGGTCTTGAACCAGGGCGGCGCGCGGTGTTGAATGCGCCGCCAATCGCCCCCGGTTTCGGCGCCGCCGGCGTTCGCGACCTGACCCAACAACGAAGGTTGATCGACGACATGGCGCAGGCAGCAAAGCATACCGCTCATGATGGACTCACCGCGCTCGGCCATGGGCTGATGGCGCGGCCGCATTTCAATTTGTCGGTCCCGGCCCTCTATGAGCACGCGCTGCGGCGCGGCGAGGCGGAGTTGGCGGCCGGCGGGCCGCTCGTCGCCCGCACCGGCATCCACACCGGCCGCTCGCCGAATGACAAGTTCATCGTGCGCGATGCCGCGACGGACTCGACCGTCTGGTGGGGCAATGTGAACCGGCCGATGGAGCCGGCGAGGTTCCAGTCGATCAAGTCGCGCATGGTCGGCTATCTGAAAGGCCGCGAGCTTTATGTACTGGATTGCTTTGGCGGCGCCGACCGCACCCATCGGCTCCCGGTGCGCGTCATCAGCGAGCTCGCCTGGCACAATCTGTTTGCGCGCAATCTGTTCATTCAGCCGAACGCGGCCGAGCGCGCCCAGCATAAACCGGAGTTCACGATCATACAGGCGCCGGGCTTCCAAGCCGATCCAAAGGCTGATGGCGTCAATTCGCAGACCGTGATCCTGGTCGATTTCAGCGAGCGCCTCGTGCTGATCGGCGGCACCTCCTATGCCGGCGAGTGCAAGAAATCGGTCTTCACCATCCTCAACTATCTGCTGCCGGCCAAGGGCGTGCTGCCGATGCACTGCTCGGTCAATGTCGGGCCCAAAGGCGATTCGGCGATTTTCTTTGGCCTGTCCGGCACCGGCAAGACGACGCTCTCGGCCGATCCGCATCGTACGCTGATCGGCGATGACGAGCACGGCTGGAGCGAACACGGCCTGTTCAATTTCGAGGGCGGCTGCTACGCCAAGGTGATTCGCCTCTCGAAGGAAGCCGAGCCCGAGATCTACGCGACCACGCGCATGTTCGGCACGGTGCTCGAGAATGTCGTGATGAACCCCGCGACGCGCGAGCTCGACCTCGACGATTCGAGCCTGACCGAGAACACTCGCGGCGCCTATCCGCTCGCCTCGATCCCCAACGCCTCGGCCGAGGGCATCGCCGGCAATCCGAAGAACGTGATCATGTTGACGGCGGACGCGTTCGGCGTATTGCCGCCGATCGCGAAGCTGTCACCCGCCCAGGCGATGTATCACTTCCTCTCGGGCTACACGGCGAAGGTCGCCGGCACCGAGAAGGGCCTCGGCAAGGAGCCGCAGGCGACCTTTTCCACCTGCTTCGGCGCCCCGTTCATGCCACGCCACCCCTCGGTTTATGCCCGCATGCTGCGCGAGCGCATCGAAGCAACCGGCGCGTCCTGCTGGCTGGTCAACACCGGCTGGACCGGCGGCGCGTTCGGCACCGGCGAGCGCATGCGCATCGCCTACACCCGCGCGCTCTTGCGCGCCGCGCTCGATGGCGCGCTCGAGAAGGTACCGTTCTCGCGCGACAATCTGTTTGGTCTCGCGGTGCCGCAGGCCTGTCCCGGCGTGCCGGACGAGGTGCTCAACCCGCGCGGCACCTGGCGCGACAAGGGGGCCTATGATTCAACGGCGCGTGACCTCGTGGGCCGTTTCCACAAGAATTTCACGCAGTTCGAGAGCCATGTCGGCGACGAGGTGCGGGCCGCCGCGCCGAAGGCCGCGTAAGCCGCCATACCAGCCTCCTACTCCGGCGAACTCTGGATGAGTCGCCGGGGGTCGGCGCTATTCCTCAGCCGCTCGCGACGTAGTCGACCAGCAGCGCCCGCTCGCGCTCGAGCTCTTCCAGCCGGTGCTTCACGACATCGCCGATCGAGACGATGCCGGCGAGCGACTCGCCCTTGACGACTGGCAGATGGCGCACCCGCCGCGCGGTCATCTCGCGCATCAGCGACTCGAGCGAATCGTCGAGCCCACAGGTCGCGACATTGCGTGTCATGGCGGACTCGACCGTGCTGGCAAGGGCGTTGCACCCCTCTGCCGCGATCGCGCGCACGATGTCCCGCTCCGAAATGATGCCGAGGATGCGATCAACGCTGTCGATAACCACGAGCGAGCCGATGCGCTCGCGCGCGAGGGCGGTCGCGGCGGCTTCCAGGGTAGCCGAAGCGGCCACGGTCGAAACGCCCGGCCCTTTCATCTTGAGAATCTGACTGACGATCATGCTGGCCTCCTCATCTGGATGCCCAAGCAAATCGCGCGGTCGGTACGGCGCGTCTGGAGCCTGAAAGGTCGACACGCCCGCGCGTCGCGTGTCGGCCCCAACCAGAGACCTAGATCACCCGTCCATGTTCGAACAGGGCTCCTTCGAAAAGCAATAGCACGAACAAAACAGGATCACACGCGATCACTGGAAAATCGCCGAAATCGCATGTCAATGCCTGCGCAGGCTCGCCGGCCCTGAGCCGTGTAATCCCGAGACCCGGCCTCGGTCCAGAACGGTCGGGCGACCAGGGAGCAGGGCATGATCAAAGCAAGGATACTCCGACATACCGCGATCGCGGCGTTGGCGCTGGCGGTCGCGGCCAGTGCGATGATTACCAGTGCCGAAGCCGGGCCCGTGCCGGTCTCGAGCCTGGGCGGCACGATCGATCGACAGGCCGTCGAGCGCAGCGGCAATCTCGTCGAGGCGCATGACGATTGGGGCCATGGCCGCCGCCATTGGCGCAACCACCATCGTCACCATCACCGAAAGCACTGGAAGCACCGCCGGCATTATGACGATGACTATTACTACGATCGGCCGGTCGTCGTGGAGCGCTATCGCTATGTCGAGCGCTATCCGGCGCCGCGCTACTATTACTACAACCCGTTCGACTCGCTGTTCGGCGCACTGGTCTTCAATTTTTCGTTCGACGGTGACCGGCCTCGTCATCGGCACCATCACCGGTATCGGGACTGACGCTCCCCGCGTCAGCCCGGCACCCCAGCCCGCGCCGCTCTCCCCCCAACTACCGCGGCGCGGGCGGGTGCACCTTGATCCAATGCTCGGCGATGTCGATGCCGCGCGCGATCCAGACCCTGTCCTTCGATTTCATATAGTCGAGCAGGCGAATGAGGCCGGCGGCGCGCGCCGGCCGGCCGATCAGCCGATCGTGCAGCCCGATTGACAGCAGTTTCGGCCGCTCAGCGCCCTCTTCGTAGAGCACGTCGAACGCGTCCTTCATGTAGGTGAAGAAGTCGTCGGCGGTCTTGAAGCCACGGTTCTCGTCGAACCGGTTGTCGTTCGATTCATAGGAGTAGGGGATCACGAGGTGGTCTCGCCCGCCGACCTCGACCCAATAGGGCAGCTCGTCATTGAGCGCATCGCGATCGTAGAGGAAACCGCCGGCCTCGACGTGCAGGCGCCGAGTGTTCGGGCTCGGCCGCCCCGTCATCCAGCCCTTGGGCCGCGCGCCTGTTAGTCGCTCGATGCCGTCGATCGCGCGCCGAATATGCTCGCGCTCGCCGGCCTCGGGCATCGCCTGATAGTCGATCCAGCGCCAGCCGTGGCTCACGATCTCATGGCCCGCCTCGTGAAAAGCGTGCGCGATCTCGGGGTTGCGCCGCAGGGCCTGGACGACGCCGAGCACGCTGACCTTGACGCCGAAGCGCTCGAAGATCCGCAGGCAACGCCATACGCCTGCGCGTGCACCATATTCGAACGTGCCCTCAGCGTGGACGCTGCGCGCACCCGGCACCGCCGGAAAGCCGATGTCGGTGAGCAGGCCCTCCGAGGCCTCATCACCGTCGAGCACGTGGCGCTCGCCGCCGCCCTCATAGTTCAGGTTGAAATTGACGCAGATCCTGGCACGGCCCGGCCAGCGCGCTTCGGGCAGGTCGCGCCCATAGCCCCTGAAGTCGCGCCACCAGCCGGGCTCGCCGGCCGTATCCCCCGCCTCTCGCGCCATTCCCGCCCCCCCTCTGGCTCAACCCGCGCTCAACCGCCGCTCACGATTAGTTCAGCGCCTGTGTGCATCCGGCGAGCGGGGGCGCTCCGTAAACCATAGCAGAAGCGGGTCGAAGGTGATCCGCCGCCAACGAGAGGAGGCGTTGTATGCGTTCGATCGAAAAGTCTTCGGGCCTTGTGCTTCCCGGCCGCCGTCAGTTTCTGCGTGCGGCGGGCGTGGCCACCTTGTCGGCCGCGACGGTTGGCATTCTTGCCGGCAACCCGGCCATGGCCGGCAGCAAGGCCAAGGGCAAGAAAAGCGCGGAGCACGACGCCGGCATTCTCAACGTCGCGCTCGGGCTGGAGTGGGAGGGCATTGGCGCCTATCAGCTCGGCGCGGAAAGCGGCCTGCTTTCGAAGGGCGTGCTCGACGTAGCGGTGCTGTTCCAGAGCCACCACAAGGCGCATGCGGATGCGCTGGTTGGTGCGATCAAGCAGCTCGGCGGCAAGCCGGTCGAACCCAAATCGAATGCGGATTATGCGGCGGCGCTCAACGCGGCGTCGCTCAAGAGCGAGGCCGACGTGCTGATGCTCGCCCTCAAGCTCGAAAAAGGCGCGGCCAACGCCTATCTCGGTGTGATCCCGAGCTTCACGGATGCAGCCTTTGCGCAGGTCTCGGGCCGGCTCGCGGCCGATGAGGTGATGCACTGGACCGCGCTGGCCCAGGCGCTCGGCAAGTCGATCCCGGCGGAAGCGCTGAGCTTCGGCGCCTGACGCCTGAGGAGTCGCCCGGGTTGACGCAAGTTTCCCCCACTTGCGGACGCCCGGGCGGCCCCGCCTTAACGTCGAACAAGAAACAAAGAGCGCGACGATGACGAAGAACAGTCTTTGGCTCCAAGCTGCGCTGATTGCGTCCGGCCTTGTGATCGGAGGCGCCGGCAATGCCGCGGCCGACGGGCTCGTCGGCGATCCGGTGAAGGGCCAGGAGGTCTATGAGCGCTGCGAGGGCTGTCACTCGCTCGACGCCAATCGCGTCGGCCCGAAGCATCGCGGGCGCATCGGACGCAAGGCCGGAGGCGTTGAAGACTACGATTATTCCGACGCGCTGAAATCCTCCGGCATCGTGTGGGACGAGGTGACGCTCGATCGCTGGCTGCAGGGGCCGGGCAAGCTCGTGCCCGGCACCAAGATGGGCTTCATCCTGAAGGATCCGAAAGCCCGTGCCGATGTCATCGCCTTCCTCAAGCGGGAAAGCGCCAAATAGGGGTGATGGCGACGGTGAGCGAGACCGAGCCGGCGGTGGTCGCCGATCATCTCCTCGGCTATGCTGCTGCGAAACCCGCCGCAGGCCTGCGCCCCGTGTCTTCGTCCAAGGTATCGCTCGATCTGGCTGATCTGCTGCGCCGCGTCGCGACCGGCGATGACGATGCGTTCGAGGCGCTCTATCGGGCGGCCTCACCGACGCTCTTGGGGCAGATCATCCGCAAGGTCGGCGCGCGCGATGTGGCCGAGGAGCTGCTTCAGGAATCCTTCGTCCTCATCTGGCGCCATGCCGAGCGCTATGACCCAGCGCTCGGCTCCGCGCTCGGCTGGATGGGCACCATTGCGCGCAATGCCGCGATCGATCGGCTACGCAGCCAGCGGCGCGAGGCACCGCGGACCGAGTTGCCGGACAACCCGGAAGAGCTTGACCGCATTGCCGAACTCGCCGCGGACCCGCTGCGACTGGACGATACGCGGGCGATCCTCACCTGCCTCGAGGCGCTCGATGAGACTCCAAGACGCGCGGTTGTGCTATCATTTTGCTACGGCTACACCCATGACGAGCTGGCTGAGGCGCTTGGCCTGCCGCTCGGCACGGTGAAAAGCGCGATCCGCCGCGCACTGCCACGGTTAAGGGCCTGCCTCGAGCCATGACGGAACGCGAAGACCTCGACCACATCGCCGCCGAATATGTGCTCGGCCTCACCGGCGGCCTTCACTGCGAGCGCATCGAGGCGCGCCTGAAGTCCGAGCCGGCATTGGCCGAGCGTGTGAACTTCTGGCGCCTTCACTTGGCCCCGCTCGATGGCGCGGCGACGCCCGCCATGCCCTCAGCCGATACCTGGACGCGTCTCAAGGCGCGCATCGCGGCGGAGCCGAAACCGGGCGAGCATGGGCCGATAACGATTCGGGAGGCCGAGGGCGCGTGGGAGCAGCACTCGCCCGGCGTGCAGATCAAGCTCCTCAACGTCGATGCGGCGAGCGGCGCACGCTCCTATCTGCTCAAGATAGACCCGGGCAGCGAGGTGCGGGCCCATGAGCATCTGGTCGATGAAGAGTGCTACATGATCTCGGGCGAGGCGATGATCGGCGACCTGCATTTGCGCGCCGGCGACTATCATCTCATCCCGCGCCATCTCAGGCACCCGATCACGCGCTCGGAGAAGGGCGCGCTCGTGTTCGTGCGCGGCAAGGTCGCCTGAATAGCGCGTGCTGCGCGCCTAATGCGCGCTCGCCCAGTTGTTGCCGATCCCGGTATCGACCGTGAGCGGCACGGAGAGTGACGCCGCCCCCTCCATCACCTTCTTCACCAGCGCCGCGGTCTCCTTCGCTTCGTCCTCCGGCACCTCGAAGACGAGCTCGTCGTGCACCTGTAAGAGCATGCGGGCCTTGAGCTTGGCCTTCTCGAGCGCGGGGTCGATGCGCTGCATCGCGCGCTTGATCACGTCCGCCGCCGTGCCCTGGATCGGCGCGTTGATCGCGGCCCGCTCCTGAAAGCCGCGCATCGCCGGGTTCTTGTCATTGATGCCTGAGAGGTGCACGCGCCGGCCGAACAGGGTCGTGACATAGCCCTTGGCGCGCGCGGTCTCCTTCGCCTTGTCCATATAGGCGCGGATGCCGGGATAGCGCTTGAAATAGGCCTCGATATAGGCGCGCGCGGCCGCTTGCTCGACGCCGATCTGGCGCGCGAGGCCGAAGGGCGAGATGCCGTAGATAATGCCGAAATTGATCGCCTTGGCGCTGCGCCTGACCATCGGGTCCATGCCCTCGATCGGCACGCCGAACACCTGGCTCGCGGTCAAGGCGTGAATGTCCTGACCTTTCTTGAATGCCTCTTTCAGCCCGTCGACCCCGGCGATGTGCGCGAGGATGCGCAGCTCAATCTGAGAATAGTCGGCCGAGAGCAGCACATGGCCCTTTGAGGCGATAAAGGCCTCGCGGATCTTGCGGCCTTCCTCGGTGCGCACCGGAATGTTCTGCAGGTTCGGCTCGGTCGAGGCGAGCCGGCCGGTCGCCGCGCCGACCATGGAGTAGGAGGTGTGCACCCGCCCGGTCTCGGGGTGGATGTATTCGACGAGCGCATCGGTGTAGGTGCTCTTGAGCTTGGAGAGCTGGCGCCAATCGAGCACGCGGGCGGGCAGGTCATGGCCTTGCGCCGCGAGGCCGTCGAGCACGTCGGAATCCGTGCCATAGGCGCCGGTCTTGCCCTTCTTGCCGCCTTCGAGGCCCATTTCCTCGAACAGGATGTCGCCGAGCTGCTTGGGCGAGCCGATGTTGAAGCTGCGGCGCGCGAGCTTGTGGATTTCCTTCTCCAGCGTCGCGATGCGGCCGGAGAAATCCTCGGAGAGGCGGGCGAGCGCCGCGCGGTCGACCAGGATGCCGGCGCTCTCCATGCGCGCGAGCACCGGAATGAGCGGGCGCTCGATCGTCTCGTACATCGTGCACAGATGTTCCGGCACGAGGCGCGGCTTCAGAAGCTGGTGAAGACGCAGCGTGACCTCGGCATCCTCGGCCGCGTAGTCGCGTGCCTTGTCGAGCGGCACTTTATCGAACGTCACCTGGCTCTTGCCGGTGCCGGCCACCTCCTTGAAGCTGATCGTCTTGTGGCCGAGGTGCAGCAGCGAGAGCTCGTCCATGCCGTGGCCGTGCTTGCCGCCCTCGAGCACGAACGAGATCAGCATCGAATCATCGACCGGTCCAAGCGTGATGCCGTAGCGCGCAAACACGCGCATATCGTATTTGATGTTGTGGCCCACTTTCAGCACCGCCTCGTGCTCCAACAATGGCTTGAGCGCGTCGAGTGCCTCTGTCAGCGGAATCTGCTGGATCGGCCCGCTGCCCAAGAGGTCGCCCGCGACATGGCCGACCGGCACATAGCAGGCATGTCCCGGCTCGAGCGCGAGCGAGATGCCGACGAGATCGGCGCGCGACGGCTCAAGCGATGTCGTCTCGGTATCGACCGTGACGCAGCCTGCCTCGCGCGCCCGCGCGATCCAGTCCTTCAGAGCATCCAGTGTCTGCACCAGATCGTAGCGCGCCGGACCGTCTTGCGTTTTGGCCGGCGCCGCCTCTTTCGTTGCAGGCCTGTGCTCGCTCCGTGTCGTCGAAGTCGCGGGCCCTGAAGTGTCCGGCGCATTGGCCACACCCAGGCGCGTCAGCACGGAGCGGAACTCCTGCGCCTCGAGAAAGGCGCGCAGCGTCTCCGGCACGAAGGGCTTGCGCGCCAGCTCGTCGATCGACGCCGGCACGGGCGCATCGGCACGCAGGCGCACGAGCTCGCGCGAGAGCCGCGCCTTCTCCGCATGCCCGATCAGGCTCTCGCGCCGCTTCGGCTGCTTGATCTCGCCGGCGCGCGCCAGGAGCGTGTCGAGATCGCCATAAATGTTGATCAGCTCGGCCGCGGTCTTGACCCCGATGCCCGGCACACCCGGCACGTTGTCGGCGGAATCGCCGGCGAGCGCCTGGACATCGACCACGCGCTCCGGCCCGACACCGAACTTCTCCTTCACCTCGTCCGAGCCGATCTCGCGGTTCTTGAAGAAGTCGTAGAGCACCACGTCGTGGTCCTCGACGAGCTGCATCAGGTCCTTGTCCGATGAGACGATGGTCACCTTGCCGCCGCGCGCACGCTCGAGCTTGGTATAGGTCGCGATCACATCATCGGCCTCGAAGCCTTCGAGCTCGATCGCCGGCAGGCCGAAGGCGCGCGTCGCCTCGCGCACCAGCGGAAACTGCGGCACGAGCTCAGGCGGCGTCTCCGGACGGTGCGCCTTGTATTCCTTGTAGAGATCGTTGCGGAAGGTGAAGCGCCCCGCATCGAACACCACGGCCACCGCATCGGCCTCCACATCACGCATCACCTTCATCAACATGTTGACAAAGCCGAGCACCGCGCCAACCGGCGTACCGTCCTTCCGCGTAAAGGGCGGCAACGCATGAAAGGCGCGGAACACGAAGCCCGACGCATCGATCAGGAACAAATGGTGCGGGTGAGCCAGCGACTTTTCGTCCTTCATCGGAAATTTCCGATTGTTGCCAACATCGCGTGTGCCTCGCCCTCACGCTTCGACAGGCTCAGCATGAGAGCTCAAATCTGTTGCGACCTCATCCTGAGCCTGTCGAAGGATGAGGCGGATCGGAGGTCGATCACAGGGCGTTCGGTCATTGCTTGCCAGGGGCAGCGGCCACTCCCACTATGCCACGCCCCGACGCCGCCTCCCATCGAGGAACCGCATGAACGCTGAGAGCTCGCTTCCGCCGGTGCCCGGCTGGCGCTCGCCCGCGGTCAGGCTTTCGCTGTTCTATGGCGTGTTCTTTCTGGTCGCCGGTGTGCTGGCGCCGTTCTGGCCGATGTTCCTCGATGGCCGCGGCTTCAATGCCGAGCAGATCGGGCTCCTGCTCGGTATCAATCTGTGGGCGCGCACCCTCGCGGGTCCGCTCGCCGCGCGCCTCGCCGACACGTTCCACAATGCGCGTGCGGTCATCGTCGGCTGCTCGGTGACCGCGCTCATCGTCGCCTGCGCGCTGTTCGGCGTGACCAGCCATCTCGCGATCTTCGCGATCAGCTCGCTCTTCTATTTCCTGTTCTCCGGCATCATGCCGCTGGCCGAGGCGATCACCTTACGCGCGACCGATGCGCACCGCGGCTATGGCCGCATTCGCCTGTGGGGCTCGATCAGCTTCGTCTCGGCGGCCTTCGTCGGTGGCCTGGTGCTCCAGTTCTATGGCCGACTCTCGCCCGACACGGTGCTGTGGCTCGTGGTCATCACCATGGGCCTTGTCGTGCTGGTCACGCCCACCATGCCGCCGCTCAACCCGCCGCACGCTTCGCCCAGCCGGGGCGCCTTCCGCGCGCTCATGACCAGCCCGCCATTTCTCCTGATGATCGCCGCGGCCGGCCTGATCCACGGCGCCCACGCGGTGCAGTTTGGCTTCGGTAGTCTTCATTGGAAGGCGGCGGGCTATCCCGATTGGCTGATCGGCACGCTCTGGGCCGAAGGCTCGATCGCCGAGATCCTGCTGTTCGCCTTTGGCGGGCCGTTGGTGCAGCGCCTTGGGCCCAGCCGGCTCCTCATCATTGCGGGCCTGCTCGGCGCGATTCGCTGGCTCGCCTTCGGATTCACCACGGACCTCGCGGTGGTGGCGCCGATCCAGTTGCTGCACGCCGCCAATTTCGGCGCCATGCATCTCGGCGCCATGCTGTTCATCACCCGTGCCATCCCGCCGGGCCATGCCAACATGGCGCAGAGCCTCTATTCCGGTATCACGGTCGGCGCGCTGATGGGGGGCTCGATGCTGCTGGCCGGTGTTCTCTATCGGGGTGATCCGGCCTCGGCCTATTTCGCGGCCGCCGCCATGTCCATCATCGGGGCCGGCGCGGCTGTGTGGCTTGGCGTGACGTGGCGGGAGCGCGCGCAGGCTTGATCAGCAAATGACCTTTTCCAACATCTCCACATAGGGCTCGAAGCCGAAGCGGCGATAGGCCCGGCGCGCTTCATTGTTGGCTGAGAGCACCTCGATGCGAAGCCGCGCCATGCCGCGTTCTCGGGCAAAGGCCTCGGCCCGATCGAGCAGCATTTGAGCGATCCCTCTTCCGCGCTGCGCCTGCGCCACGCAGATATCGGAGACCAGCACGAAGGTCGCGGAGTCGGCGGTCTCTTCCGGCCCCTCATAGTGATCAATCAAAAAGGCGACGAAGCCGACGACGCCGCCCTCGAGCTCCGCGACCCAGAGCTCGCCCCCGCTGGCGGTGAGATGGCGCTCGAGATAGGCAAGATACGCCTCCGCGATCTGTGCGCCCGGCAACAGGCCGTCATGCAGACGTCGCTCGTGCTCCTGCAGCTCGATGATCAGGGTGAGGAGCGCCGGGCGATCGCGCGCTTCGCTCGGCCTGAGGACGGACTCGGCCAAACTCGCCCCTCTGCTCCTAATGCCCGCCCGCGGCCTTGGCGCCGCGTTTCAGCACATAGCGCCGGCCGCAATAGGGGCAGTCGACCTCGCCCTTGGCCTCGAGGCTTAAGTACACCATGGGGTGCCCGAGCGGCCCGCCACCGCCGTCGCAACCGACGTTCAGGTTCTCGACCTCGATGGTTTCAGGCGCTTGCATGGGGCTGGCCTCTGATTGACGCTGGCGGGGGGCCGATGATACCGATGGCGCCGGCCGGTTCAACCGCTTGCGCCATTTTCCCACCTTGATCTCCTTATCGTCGTCCAGCCAAAGCGCCGCAATCTCGATCAGCGGCCTGACCAAGGTCTATCGCCGGCGCACCGGCAAGACGGTCGAGGCCCTTAAAGGCATCGATCTCGAGGTGCCGCGCGGCTCGTTTTTCGGCCTGCTCGGGCCCAATGGCGCGGGCAAGTCGACCCTGATCAACATCGTCGCCGGGCTCACGCGCAAGACGGCGGGCCGGGCGCTGATTTGCGGCCACGACATCGAGCGCGACATGCGGGCCGCGCGCCGCTCCATCGGCGTGGTGCCGCAGGAGCTCGTGCTCGACCCGTTCTTTCCGGCGCGCGAGGCGCTCGAGGTTCATGCCGGGCTCTATGGCGTGCCCAAGGCCGAGCGGCGCACGGACGAATTGCTCGAGGCGGTCGGCCTCACGGCCGAGGCGCACACCTATGCGCGCGCGCTCTCGGGCGGCATGCGAAGGCGCCTCATGGTGGCGAAGGCGCTGGTGCACAACCCGCCGGTCGTCGTGCTCGATGAGCCGACCGCGGGCGTTGACGTCGAGCTGCGCCAGCAGCTCTGGCGCTATATGCGCGCGCTCAACGCCAAGGGCACCTCGATCGTCCTCACCACGCACTATCTGGAGGAGGCCGAGGCGCTTTGCGACCGCATCGCGATCATCGACAAAGGCGCGCTGATCGCGTGCGAGCCGACCGAAACGCTCATTGCCCGGCTCGATCACAAGGAGCTCCACATTACCGCGACGGCCGATCTCGACGGCGTGCCTGAGAGCCTCGCGCGCTTCGAGCCGAGCTTCGAGCCGCCGCGGCGCCTGACGCTCCATTATCGGCGCGGCGAGATCGGCATCGATGCGCTGCTCGATGCGGTGCGCCAGGCCGGCGTCGGCATCGCGGATCTCACCACCGAGGAAAGCCGGCTCGAGGACGTGTTCCTGCACCTGACACGACGCGACGGTGCTTTACAATCGAACCCCGGCCGATAGAGTAGCCCCAGTTCCGAGCCCCTTTTTCCGGGCCGGCGCCACCTTGTGGACCCGTAGCTCAGCTGGATAGAGCGCTGCCCTCCGAAGGCAGAGGTCGTGAGTTCGAATCTCGCCGGGTCCGCCAATTAAATCAAATAGTTATAACTGTCTTGAAACTGCCTGATTGGTGGCTGGCAACCATATGGCAACCACTGGCGGGCGTTTCGCCGACCATCAATCGAAGGGAACGACTGCCAGACCCAAACGCTTCGCTCTCTCGGAGATCTTGTTAAACCCTACCGACCAGGCCGCTTCGCTCCGTGCCTCCGCGCGTTCCAGCCTCTCAAGCAGTCGGTCATAGGTTTTCCAGCGCATCCACCTCGGCTTGGGCGGAGGAACAGCCTCGTGGCCCCAATCG
>VGET01000009.1 GCA_016869195.1 Alphaproteobacteria bacterium
TGCTCTAGAACGGCCGCGCCGGCGGGGTCGCGCTCGATCGGCCCGCCGCGCATGTCGGGCGGTGTGTAGACGTCAAGCATGGAGGTGCCGGCCGGCGCCCGGCCATTGGCAAAGTTCTGCCGATAGTCGGAGAGCCCGCTCGCGTCCGCCCGCGTCGCGACGCCGACCGCTGCCGAACGCGATGCGCCGGCGCCAACCACGAGCCGTTCGTCAGCGCCTGTGCTGAGCCCGAGCGCGGCCGTCGCAGCAGCGGCTTGGGCGGTGTCGTTGGCGACTTCAAAGCCCTGTCTTGGTAGTTGGGCGAAGAGTGTCTTCAGCAATTGTAGCTCTCGGGCCGAGTCAGCGGCGGGAGGGCCCTCGGCGTCGGCGGGCGGAGGCGGCTCATCGGTCGGCGCTTCGGCCACGATCGCGTTCGGATCGGGCAGCCGCTCGCGCATCGTCCTGAGCTCGCTCAACGCTTCGCCAAGCTCGTGCTTGATCGCCTCATTGGCGCTGGTCAGAGTTGTGAGCTGGGTCGAGAGCCGGCGCGAGCGGCGCAAGCTCGTTACGCCCTGGTGCATCATGCCCGAGAGCAGCAACAGGGCGCCGCCGGCGAACATGGCAAGGTCTTGGCCCACCGCGGGCACCAGGCGCGGCAGCGCGAAGGCGAGTGCGATGCTCCCGCCGAGATAGATCGTCACGATCAGGCAGTGAATCAGGAAGGTCATGGCGTGCGCTGATGCCTTGCCGGGGCTTTGATGGATGCTGGTCGGAATCGATTTAAGTATGGTTAAGCGAGCGCTTCAGGAACGGAGGTAGGGATATGACCGGCCCGTGGCGGCGTCTTGTGCCTACTGCGTTGACCCTTTTGGTTGGCCTGGCCGTTCTTGGACCACCCCAGCGCGCGGCCGCGATTGACCCGGATCCAATGGATGAGCCGATCGACGAAACGGCGCTTGAAACCAGTCTGGCTGAGCTGAGGCTGCCGCCCGGCTTCCACATTTCGTTGGTGACCGGACGGGTGCCGAAAGCGCGCTCCCTCGCCGTTGGGGCGAGGGGCACGATCTATGCCGGCACGCGCCAGGACGGCACGGTGTATGAGGTGATCGATCAGGATGGCGATTGGCGGGCAGATAAGGTCAATCGCTTGGTCGAGGGCCTGTTTTCTCCCAATGGCGTGGCGTTTCGCGACGGTGCGCTCTACATCGCCGAAATTCACCGGCTCTCGAAGATCGAGAACGTCGAGGCGCGAGCGGGCGATGAGCGAGTCGAGCCCGCGACTGTGGCTGAGGCGTTCCCGCTCAAGCAGCATCATGGCTGGAAGTTCATTCGCTTTGGGCCCGACGGGAAGCTCTATGTGCCGGTCGGCGCGCCCTGCAATGTCTGCGCGCTCGAGGATCCCTACGGCACGATTCAACGCATCAATCCCGATGGTACAGGGCTCGAAGTGGTGGCCAGGGGCGTGCGCAATTCAGTGGGCTTTGACTTCGATCCCGCGACCGGCGAGATCTGGTTCACCGACAATGGGCGCGACCGCATGGGCGACGACATCCCGGCCGATGAGCTGAACCACGCCCCCACTGCCGGCCTCGATTTCGGTTTTCCGCGCTGCCATGGCGGTGATGTGATCGATCCGCGGTTTGGTGCGCCCGGCGATTGCGAACGCGTGGTTCCGCCGGCCCAGAAGCTCGGGCCCCACGTGGCCGCACTCGGCATGCGCTTTTATGGCGGCACGATGTTTCCGCCCGAGTACCGTGAGCAGATCTTCATCGCGGAACATGGCTCGTGGGATCGCACCACGCCGATCGGCTATCGCATTTCGATCGTCCGCCGCGATGCCGGTGGCAAGCCAATCAGCTACGACACCTTCATCGACGGCTGGCTTGCCAATGACGGGCCGTGGGGACGCCCGGTCGATCTCGAAATCCTGCCGGACGGCTCGATGTTGATTTCCGACGATCTGGCCGGGGCCATCTACCGCGTCACGTACGAGCCCTGAGGCGCTTTGCCACGCCCTCGCGGTTTCGCTATCGTGGCCGGTGGACGGCGATAGGAAGGGGCAGAGTCGTTGAGGATTTGGGCATCACTCGCGATTCTGCTCGGGCTTACAGCGGCCATCGTCCTGATCATTTGGCAGGGCGCCGGCGAGGTGGGCGACGCCATCGCAGCTGCGGGCTGGGGCATCGCGCTCGTCATCGTGGTGCGCCTGATTCCAATTCTTGCGGACGGCTGTCTCTGGGGCCTGCTGTTTCCCACCGGAGAGCGCCCGCGACTGAAACTGCTGCTGTGGACCCGCTGGGTCGGTGAGGCGGTCAATACGCTCTTGCCTGGACTCCAGATGGGCGGCGCGCTCGTGCGTACCCGCTTGCTCGTCGTCAAGGGCGTGCCCGGGCGGTTTGCCGGCGCGAGCGTGGTGGTCGATCTGACGCTGAGCACGCTCACCCAGCTTCTGTTTACGCTCATCGGCCTCGGCTTTCTGGTCGCCCATCACGGCGACAGCGGCATTGCGCGGGGAGCGGCGATCGGCGTCGCGGTCGGTCTCGCCTTGCTTGGCGGATTTTACGTGTCGCAACGGCGCGGGCTTTTTCGCGGACTCGCGAGCCTGTTCTCGCGCGTCGCCAAGGGGCGCGCTTGGGTCGCGACCGTCGGCGGCGCGGAGTCGCTCGATGCCACGATTCGGGCGGTCTATCAGCAACGTTGGGCGGTCTTCGGCAATGCGACCGGCCAACTTGCAGCGTGGATCGTTGGCGCGGCCGAGGTGTGGCTCACGCTCTATTTCATGGGTTACCAGGTCAGCATCGGGGATGCGCTGCTGCTCGAGAGCCTCGTGCTCGCGGTGCGCGCGGCGGCGTTCATCGTCCCCGGCGCATTCGGCGTGCAGGAGGGGGCGCTCATGCTGCTTGGCGCCCTGATCGGCCTGCCGACCGAGGTGGCGCTCGGGCTCTCGCTCGTCAAGCGCGTGCGCGAGATCGTGCTCGGCGTGCCGGCGCTGCTCGTCTGGCAGGTGGTCGAGGGTCAGCGCATCTTCACGCGCGCGCCGCGACCATCGGTAACAATCGATGATGGAGCGCCGCCGCCCGAGCAACGCTGAGGCCGGGCGCTATTTCGCGTGCTCTACTCGGCGGCCTGGGCCTCGATCTTCTCGACGCGCGCTGCGCAGTATTTGAACTCGGGGATCTTGCCGAACGGGTCGAGCGCCGGATTGGTGAGCAGGTTCGCCGGCGCTTCGGCGTAGCAGAAGGGCACGAACACGACGCCCTCAGGCACGCCGCCGTCCGCCCGCGCCTTGAGCGCGATCGTGCCGCGGCGGGTCTCAACCCGCACGAAATCGCCCGGTCGGATGCCGCGCCGGGCCATCTCGAGCGGCGCAAGGTGTGCGACCGCCTCCGGCTCTAGCGTGTCGAGCACGCCGGCCCGGCGCGTGATCGCCCCCGTGTGCCAGTGCTCGAGCTGCCGCCCGGTCGTCAGGATCAGCGGAAAATCGCTGTCCGGCCGTTCATCCGGCGGAATGATGCTTGCCGGCACGAACTTGCCGCGCCGCGAGGCGGTCGGGAAACCGTCGCGAAAGATAACGTCATTGCCCGGCTTGTCCGGCGCATCGCACGGATAGGTGACGGCGCTTTCGCGCACCAATCGATCCCAAGTGATGTTATTGAGCGAGGGCATGCAGCGCGTCATCTCGGCGAACACATCGCTCGGGCCCGCATAGCGCCAGTCGAGCCCCATGCCGAGCGCGAGCGCCTGGATGATCCACCAATCGGGCCTGGCGCCGGCCGGCGGCTCGACCGCCTTGCGGCCGAGCTGCACCTGCCGATTGGTGTTGGTGACCGTGCCGTCCTTCTCGGGCCAGGCGGTCGCCGGCAGCACGACGTCGGCGAAGAACGCCGTTTCGGTCAGGAAGATCTCCTGCACCACGAGATGGTCGAGCTTGGCGAGGGCCTCGCGCACATGATGGGCGTTGGGGTCGGACATCGCGGGGTTCTCGCCCATGACATACATCGCCCGAATCTTGCCCTCGTGCGCGGCATCCATGATCTCGACGACCGTGAGTCCGCGATTGGGGTCGAGCTTGGTGCCCCAGAAGTCCTCATAGAAGGCGCGCGTCTTGGTGTCGGTCACCGGCTTGTAGTCCGGATAGACCATGGGAATGAGCCCGGCGTCGGATGCGCCCTGCACATTGTTCTGGCCGCGCAAGGGATGCAGGCCCGTGCCCGGGCGGCCAACCTGGCCCGTCATCAGCGCGAGCGAGATCAGGCAGCGCGCATTGTCCGTGCCATGGATGTGCTGGGAGATGCCCATGCCCCAGAAAATGATCGCGGCCTCGGCCTTGGCGTAGAGACGTGCGACGGTGCGGAGCGTATCCGCCTCGATGCCGCAGACCGGCGCCATGGCCTCGGGTGTGTAGGCCTTCAGGTGTTCCCTGATCGCCTCGAACCCCTCGGTGTGGGCCTGGACGTATTGCTGATCGAACAGCCCCTCGGTCACGATGACGTTCATCATCGCGTTGAGCATGGCGACATCGGCGCCGGGCTTGAACTGCAGCCAATGATCGGCGTGGCGGGCGAGGGGCGAGCCGCGCGGATCGAGCACGATCAGGCTCGCGCCATTCTTCTTCGCGTTCTTGAGGAAGGTCGCGGCGACCGGGTGGTTGGTGGTCGGCTGCGCGCCGATCACGATGATGACGTCGGAGTGAACCGCCTCGTTGAAGCTGGCGGATACCGCGGCGGAGCCAACGGTCTCCATCAGCGCGGCAACCGAGGAGGCGTGGCACAGCCGGGTGCAGTGATCGACGTTGTTGGTGCCGAAGCCTGTACGCACCAGCTTCTGGAACAGATAGGCCTCCTCGTTCGAGCCCTTGGCCGAGCCGAAGCCTGCGAGCGCGCTGCTGCCATGGCGCTCTCGCGTAAGTTTCAAGCCGCTCGACGCGATTTCGAGCGCTTCCTCCCAAGTGGCTTCGCGGAAATGGGTCCACGGATTGGCCGGATCAATGTCGATCTCCGCATGCTTCGGCACACCCGGCTTGCGGATCATCGGCTTGGTCAGGCGATGCGCGTGGTTCACATAGTCGAAGCCGAAGCGGCCCTTGACGCACAGGCGCGCCAGGTTGGCCGGTCCCGACTTGCCGTCAACCTTGACGATGCGGTTGTCCTTCACGCTATAGGTCAACTGGCAGCCGACGCCGCAATAAGGGCAAACCGAATCCACCTGCTTGTCGGGCACGATCTTGCCGGCCTGCTTGGCGGGCATCAGCGCGCCAGTCGGGCAGGCCTGCACGCATTCGCCGCACGCAACGCAGGTCGACTGGCCCATCGGGTCATCGAAATCGAACACGATTTTTGCGTGGGCGCCGCGCCCGGCCATGCCGATGACGTCATTGACCTGCACCTCGCGACAGGCTCGCACGCAGCGGGTGCAGTGAATGCAGGCGTCGAGATTGACCGCCATCGCAGGGTGAGACGGATCGGGCGCGGGCGTGCGCTTGGCCGGAAAGCGGCTTTTCAACTGGCCCATGCGCTCGGCCCAGGCCCAAAGCTCGGACCTCGGATCGTGTGCTGATTCGCGCGGCGGCTGATCCGCCACCAGGAGCTCCATCACCATCGCGCGCGACTTGGCGGCCCGCTCGGTCGCGGTCTTGACCACCATGCCCTTGGTCGGTTTGCGGATGCACGAGGCGGCGAGCACGCGCTCGCCCTCGATCTCGACCATGCAGACCCGGCAATTGCCATCGGCCCGGTAGGTCGGCGCCGGGGTGTAGCAGAGGTGGGGAATCTCGACGCCGATGCGCTTGGCCACCTGCCAGATCGTCTCGCCGGGCTCGGCCGCAACCTCGCGGCCATCGAGCGTGAAGCGGATCGGCTCGCTCATGCGACCTCCGAACGAAAATGCTTGAGGACCATCAAGAGAGGATTGGGCGCGGCCTGTCCTAGACCGCAGATCGAGGCATCCATCATCGCCTTGCTCAGCTCATCGAGCAGCGGGATGTCCCACTTTCCTGCTTCCATCAGCTTGACGGCCTTTTCCGTGCCGACCCGGCACGGCGTGCACTGGCCACACGATTCATCCTCGAAGAAGCGCATCAGATTGAGCGCGACCGCGCGCATGTCGTCCTTGTCTGACAGCACGATCACCGCGGCCGAGCCGATGAAGCAGCCATGCGGGTTGAGCGTGTCGAAGTCGAGCGGGATGTCGGCCATCGATGCGGGCAGGATGCCGCCTGAGGCGCCGCCCGGCAAATAGCCCTTGAAGGTGTGGCCCTCGGCCATGCCGTCACAATATTCGTCGATCAGCTGGCGCATGGTGATGCCGGCGGGCGCGAGCTTCATGCCGGGCTCCTTGACCCGCCCCGACACTGAAAACGAGCGCAGGCCCTTTCGGCCATTGCGCCCCTGGCCGGAGAACCACTCGGGGCCGCGTTCGACAATGTCGCGCACCCAATAGAGCGATTCGACGTTGTTGATCAGCGTCGGCCGACCGAACAGGCCGACCTGCGAGGGGAAGGGCGGCTTGTGCCGCGGCTCGCCGCGGCGGCCCTCGATGCTCTCCAGCATTGCGGACTCCTCGCCGCAGATATAGGCGCCGGCCCCGCGGCGCAGATGGATGCGCGTCTTCGCGGTCAATCCGGCCTGATCGAGCTTCGCGATTTCCGCGAGCAGCACTTCGCGCACGCCCGGATACTCATCGCGCAGATAGAAATAGACGTCGGCGGCCTCGACCACCCAGGCCGCGATCAACATGCCTTCGAGCGTGCGGTGCGGATCGGTCTCGAGGTAGACGCGATCTTTGAACGTGCCGGGCTCGCCCTCATCGGCGTTTACCGCCATCAGGCGAGGCGCCGGTTCCTGCCGCACGAAGCGCCATTTGCGGCCGGTGGGAAAACCGGCACCGCCTAGACCACGCAGCCCGCTGCCCTCCATGAGCTTGATGATGTCCTCCACCGCGCGCTCGCCAGACAGGCAGGCCCGATAGAGTCGATAGCCGCCGTTCTTCACATACTCATCGAGGCCGATATGCGCCGGCACGTTGGGCGCGTGGCTCGGGGCACGCACCGCCGCCATGACATTCTCTACGCTGGCATGCTCGACATGGCGATGGCCCACCTCGGCGATCGGCGCCTTGTCGCAGCGCCCCATGCAGGGCGCGCGGACGACGCGGATATTTGGCGAGAGCTTGCCCTTCAGCGCCGTCAACAACGCCGCCGCGCCCGCCATTTCGCAAGAGAGGGAATCGCAAACACGGATGGTGAGAGCCGGGGGCGGCTCCTCGTCTTCCATCACGACATCGAAGTGGGCGTAGAACGTCGCGGTCTCGTAGACCTCGGCCATGGAGAGCTTCATCTCTTCGGCAAGGGCGGCAAGGTGCCTGGCCGAGAGGTGGTGATAGCGATCCTGGATCAGGTGGAGGTGCTCGATCAGCAAATCGGCCCGCCGCGGCCGATCACCCAGGAGGGCACGCACCTCCGACAACGCCGTCGGGTCGGTCTGGCGGCCCTTCAGCGTTGAGCGCGCGGCGCCACGGCCGCTGCCAGGATGTTTGTGCCGCTTCGGCGTCGAAGGGGTCTTGTCCGAGCCCGACATGGTGTCGTCCCGCTTTGTCGATGGGGTGATCATGATCGCAGAGTCTGGCCGCCCTGTATAATCAGCGTGGCCTATCAATCGATCAGACTATTTGAGCTTCTGCTTCGGCTCAAACAGGTCAACGCCGCGCAGCTCCTTCACGATGTCGAGCATGGCCTTTGCCGCAGGCATTTTTGGCTCGCGGTCAGCCACGACAAGCCCGACAAGGTGGCTGATCTCAGGCGACACCAGATCGACAATGGCGAGGCCGGCCGGCAGACCGGGGGCAACCATCAGATGGCGGGGCACGACGCTGGCCCACTGGCCGCTCTGGACATGCAGAATGAGCCCGGTGATTGAGTTGGTCTCGACCTGTGCTGCAGCCTCGACGCCGGCCGAGCGGAAGGCAGCATCGATGATCCGGCGGTTCTGCATGTCACGGGTGAGCAGACAGAGCGGTTCCGCCGCCGCGTCCCGCCAGGCGATCTGCTGGCGCTGCGCGACCGGGCTGTCCTTGGACACGAGGAGCGCATAGCGCTCGCGATAGAGCGGCACCGAACGCACCCGCAATATGGGCTCGTTGTCGAGATAGGTGACGCCAAGATCGAGCTCGAACTCGTCGAGCCCGCGCTGAATGGCATTGGAGCTCGAGACCGTTGCAGTGACGGTGACGTGGGGGTGGCGACGGCTGAACGGCGCGGTCAGCTTGGCGATCACGGGGAGGGCGGTCGGCACGACCGAGACGCGCAAGTCGCCGTGCAGGCTGCCGCGCATCTGGCTGAGATCCTGCACCAGGGCGTCGCGGTCGGCCAGAATGCGCTCCGCCCAGGCCAGGACGCGCTGGCCTTCGGGCGTGAAACCCTCAAATCTCCTGCCACGTAAGACAATTGGAACCCGAAGCTCATCTTCCAGTTGCTGAACCGCCGTCGACAATGTGGGCTGCGAGACGCGGCACGCAATCGCGGCTCTACCGAAGTGTTTTTCTTTTGATAATGCAATAAGATATGAGAATTGTCTAAGAAACATCGCGAGCCTCTATGCCCTCGATCTGGTCGTGAAATGGTTGGACTCGTGGTCGGGCGCGTGGGACTGTTCGAGCACGGCGATGGCGCTATCCACGAGTCGCTTGCCCGCGTGCTCGAAGTTGATTGTCACCCGGTTGCCGATCACCGATTGAATCTGACCTGAGCCCCAATCGGGTGCGTCCTTCAAGCGGACCCACGCCCCTGGCACGAGTTCGAGTGGCATGGCGTCGACCCTGTCCCAACAGCAGCCCGATCGAGGCTTCGTCACAGACTAGCGTGTTTCGTCCCGGAATTCGATGCGTCCTGAGCGCCGCTTCTACGCGCCTTGCCGATGCCTCATCGAGTTGCTATGAGCACCCAACATCCACCGAATCGGGCCGGGGCAGCATGGCATCCGACGGACTCGACACGGATTTTCGGTTGGTTTCGCTCATGGGCGCCAAATTGTGCATGACCTTCTTGGACCAATCAGCGCGCTCAGCATGGTGGCGGAGAGTCTCGAGGACGAGGATCCCGCCATGCTTGATACCTCCCGTCGCATGCTCCTCGAAAGCGCGGGCAAGGCACTCAACCGCCTGAGCTTCTATCGTGCCGCGGTCGGCCGCGGCACCACCCTCGGCTCAGGCGAGGCGAAGGGCCTGATCGAGAAGGTGCTGGCCGAGACCAAGGTCTCTGTGAAGTGGGAGGATTCACTCTCGGCCCAGGCAGGGGAATCCGCGCCGGCGTTGCTGAAGATCGCCATCAACCTCGGCTATATGGTCGGGCACGCCGTCCATGGCGGCGGCACGCTCACTATTCGGCTCTCGGGCTCCTTGGCGGCGCCCTCGATCAGCGTCAGCGGCAGCGGACAGCGGCTCGGGTTTGAGGAGAGCGCACGTGTCGCCTTGCTCGCCGGCGCCGATGCCGACCTCAAGGCGATTGCCGGGCTCGACCCGCGGGCTGCACAGCCCTATTTCACCGGCCGGCTTGCGGCGGTGCTCGGGCTCAAGGTCTCGGTGCCGACGATCTCGCCTGCCACGATTGAAGTGGTGGCCGCCCGCGCCTGATCGGCAAGCCGCGAGAATCCGGCGCTTTACCGAAATTTAGCCGCTTCCCCCTGATGCTTCGGCGGATTTAGCGCCGCCAACTGCGCGCCATAGCTGGCCGTTGCTCCGTCCCCGAGGGCGGAGCGCCCCGGTCCGGTTCGGCCGTCGAGGGGAGAGACATGGACGACCTACTGAGTGAATTTTTGACCGAGAGCGCCGAAAGCTTGGCAACGCTCGATGTCGAGCTCGTCAAGCTCGAGCAGAACCCGGAACCCAAGCTCATCTCGAGCATTTTCCGCTTGGTTCACACCATCAAGGGCACCTGCGGCTTCATCGGCCTGCCGCGACTGGAAACGCTGGCGCACTCGGCGGAGAACGTGCTCGGCAAGATCCGCGATGGCAAGTTGCCAGTCAGTTCTCAGGCGATCTCGCTGATCCTCGCCTCGATCGACCGGATCAAGATGATCCTCTCGGTGATCGAGAAGACTGAGGCCGAGCCGGCGGGAACCGACGCCGACCTGATCGAACAATTGAACGCCATGTTCAACGGCGATGCGGTCGCGACCGAGGCCGCCGCGGTTGCAGAGCCGGTTGCCGTCGTCGAGCCGCCGCCGGCGCTTGAGCCGAAGGCCGAACCCGCTCCGACTGCCGCAACCGCTGCACCCAATGGCAGCACTTATGAACACCTTGGCGGTGCCATCGCGATTGAAGCGACGATCGAGCTCTTCTTCGCCAAAGCGATGCACGATGCATCCTTGGCGGCGCATTTTGCCAAGGCCGACATCGCGACCATCAAAAAGCAGCAAATGGCGTATCTGGCGGGGGCGCTCGGTGGTCCGACCGATTCCATCGCCAGCGCGCCGAATGACCTGCCCATCGGGATTGAAAATCTCGTCATTGGTGGTGAGACGGTCGAAGTCGATGTCGGCGCTCACCTCGGCGCGCACCTTGCCGAAGCCGACAATACGCTCGACGATTTCCTCGATCGAACGGGCGACCCGTTCCTCGAACGCAATTCGGTTGTCCTCGGCATTCGAGCCTCCGGCGCCTGAAGCGCCGCCGCCATCGCCGCGAGCCAGCAGATTGCCGGCATCGTCGACGATCGCGATGCGGCCGACCGCCAGGCCAGGCACGGCGGCGGCGACCAGATTTTGGATGGCGGCGATCTGCTGCCGGTTGAGCTTCGCGGCGCCGCGCAGCTTGAGTGCGATCGACGCGCTCGGCTCAACTTCACTTCGGCTGAACACCTCGCGCTTCGGCACGACGAGGTGGACGCGTGCGCCGGCCACCGGGCCAAGTGAACCGATGGTGCGGGCCAGTTCGCCTTCGAGCGCACGCAGCATGTTGACGTTCTGCACCAGGCTGGTCGTGCCGAACGCCTCGCCCTGATCGAAGATCTCGTAGCCGACCGAGCCGCCGACCGGCAGGCCCTCTTCGGCAAGGCTCATGCGAACGCGAAGAACCTGATCGGCCGGCACCATGATCTGGGTGCCGTCGCCGGCCAGCTGATAGGGCACGCGTTGCGCATCGAGCTTGGCGACGATCTCGCCGGCGTCCTTCGATGTCAGACCGCCGAAAAGCAGCGCCATGTTCGGCGCCGACATGCGGCCCATCAGAAAGATGAAGAAGATACCGACGCCAATGATGACCGCGCCCAAGATCACAAGGCGCGTCAATCCAAGCGCGCGGATCGTCTGAGCGAAACTGTTCAATGACTCGACCCCTGAGAGGAGCCGCGCGCAACCAATCATGGCACGCGCGGGCACAAGCCGTCAGGTCAAACGGGATTTCCCCGCTCAACTCCCGGCCATTGTGCGAAGAGGTCGGTGAAGGAGCAGTTAAGTAAACGGCAGATCTTGCCCACTGCCCGGCAAGATTCTCCTGTCGTTCAAAGATCTATGGACTCAGCGATAGACCTGTTCGCCCTGACCGCCGCCAAACATCGGGTCGACCTCGATGCCGCTCGACATCGTCTCGAGCATCATCGAGATGAAAAAGCCTTCGAACTCCTCCGCGACCTTGCGGGCGCGCAACTCGTTCGCCGAAGGCGTCGCCGGGGCGCTCGAAAGACCTGGGGTGACGGGGGCGGCGGTCGTCATCAGAACACCTGGATGTCGGCGTGCAGGGCGCCGGCCGTCTTGATGGTCTGCAGGATGGTGATGAGATCGCGCGGCCCGATGCCGAGCGCATTCAGGCCGGAGACCAGCTCCTGAATGCTGATGCCGGCCCGCATGACCGCCAAGCGACGGTCGTTGCTCTCATCAATGGTAATGTTGGAGCGGTCGACCTCGGTGGTCTGCGCGCCCTCCGGCGCGAAGGCGCCCGGCTGCGACACTTGTGGTGTCTCGGCGATGCGGATGGTGAGGTTGCCGTGGGCGATGGCGACCGTATCGATGCGCACATTCTCGCCCATGACGATGACGCCCGAGGTCTCGTCGATCACGACGCGTGCGATCGCGTCCGGCTCGACGGTGATCTGCTCGATCTCGGTCAGAATCTCGGCGGTGCGCGTGCGATACCCGTCCGGAATGTTCAGAAGAACCGTGCCCGGGTCGGTTGCATAGGCGGCATTCGCGCCGAGATGCTGATTGATCGCGTCCGCCACGCGCGAGGCCGTCGTGAAATCGGGGTTGCGCATGGCGATGTGGATGGCACCGAGCTCGCGCAGTTCGAAGCCGAGCTCGCGCTCGATGATCGCGCCGTTCGCGATCCGCGCGCTGGTCGGCACACCTTTGGTGATCGATGAGCCGGAATCGCCCTTCACCGTGAAGCCGCTCACGGCGAGCTGGCCCTGCGCAACGGCGTAGACCTCACCATCGGCACCGAGCAGAGGCGTGACCAGGAGAGTCCCGCCCAGGAGATTGGTGGCATCGCCGAGCGCGCTCGCGGTCACGTCGATGCGTGCGCCATGGCGCGCGAAGGGCGGCAGCGTCGCCGTGACCATCACGGCCGCGACGTTGCGGGTGTTCAGATTGGCATCCCGCGTATTGACGCCGAGCCGCTCGAGCATGCTGACCAGGCTTTGCTGCGTGAAGGCGGCATTGGCCAGGCGGTCACCAGTGCCGTTCAGGCCGACCACCAGCCCATAGCCGATCAGCAGGTTCTCGCGAACGCCCTCGAACTCGGCGATGTCCTTGATGCGGGAGCCGGCCTCGGCCTTGGGCGAGGCCAGAAGTGCGATGCCGACGGCAAGCGCGGCCATGGCCCCGAGAGCCACTGTCCGCCGCGCGAACCAAATCACGATTCCAAGAGACATGTTCCGACCCAATATCCACGGACAAGATGCCGCCGGTTCCTATGACGCGAACCTCGTGCCATCGGGCGAGACGGATTAAGTCGTTGGAAACGCAGAGATTATTTGGTCGGGGTGCGGGCGGACCGGTGCTCTTTCATCGGCAAACTTTGCCGCGCGAGGCAGGACCTGCCCGGCCAGTTGAGGCCGAGCGTCAAGCTTTTGGCTTCACCGCTTGTTAACAGAGGCGACCGATCCTCGGGGCAATGGTGTTGCCGTCTTCACAGCCCAAGGATTCGCAGCGATGAAGGTCGACGCAGGCGGCCCCGTGCGTGCCGGCGGCGGACCCGGGCTGCGGCGCAATTCCGCCGGCCCGGCCGGGCGCTTCACCGTGGAGTCTCAGGCTGGTGCGCCGAGCGCGCCCTTGAGCGGCGGGGCACCACTGGCCTCCATGTCGGCACTCCTTGCAGTCCAGGCCGCCGAGGACCCGTTGGACTGTCGCTCCCGCGGGCGGAAGTGTGGCGCTTCCCTGCTTGATCGGCTTGAGGAAATCCGCCTCGGTCTGCTCAGCGACGGCATTCCGCGCCACGCACTTCGCTCGCTGGCGGCGGAGCTCAAGCTCAGCCGGGCCGACTGCGGCGACCCGGCACTCGCGGCGATTCTCGGCGAGATCGAGCTGCGCGCGCTGGTCGAGCTCGCCAAATATGATGACAGCGCCACCGCATAGACGCCGTATATCCATTTGAAATAGCGTCATAAAGATAATTTCGGTCCTTCCCTGTAAACACGCGCACGGCGGTTGCAGTGGCGGGGGGCTCTTTCTATACTCCGCGGCCGTCAAATCTGGTGGGACCATTGACCGTGCCGCCACGCAAACCGAAGTCGAGCTCGTCCAGGTCGGTTCGTCTGCCGAGGAATTATCGGCCGACAGAGAAAGAGCCGTTCATGAACCCGCGCATGCGGGAGTATTTCCGCAAGAAGCTTCTGGCTTGGCGCAAGGAGCTGTTTGAGGACACGGGCGAAACTCTGCTGAAGCTGAAGAATGAGACCGTGCCCGAGCCCGACATCGCGGATCGGGCCGCCACCGAGACCGAGCGCTCGGTCGAGCTGCGCACGCGCGACCGTGCCCGCAAGCTGATCTCCAAGATCGATGCGGCGCTCGAGCGGATCGAGGACGGCAGCTACGGCTTTTGCGAGGAAACCGGCGAGCCGATCGGCATCAAGCGGCTCGAAGCCCGCCCGATCGCGACGCTCTCGATCGAAGCGCAGGAACGTCACGAGCGCCACGAGCGCACTCATCGCGACGAATAGGCGAGGCGGCCGCCCCGGGCGAGTATCGGGGCGGCCAGGTCGTCAGAACGGATAGATGATGTCGAGCACCTGCTTCAACATGAACTCGCGGAGTGGCGCAACGGTCCGGTCATAGGCCTGTTCCTCGCTGATCTCCTCGGCGATGAGGGGCGAGATGCCGTCATTGTAGGCGCGCTCGAGCGTCGGCCCCATGACGAACGCCGTGAGGAACAGCGCGAGACTTACGATGACCGTGTTTGGCGGGGTCTGTTGCAGGCCGAGCGCGCTCCGGAGCAGCGACAGCACCACGACGATACGGGTGAACGAGGTCACCACCACGAGAATGCCGGGCGCGAGGCTCAAGACCGTGAGGAGCGCGATCAGGCGCAGGATCTGGCCGGTCGATGAGCCGCTGCCATCGGTCAGATTGAGGCTCAATTCCTGCGCGAGCGAGGGCGAGGCAACTAGCGCAGCGGTGCCAGCCAGCACCGCCGCAACTGCGCCCGCGATCAGTCTCGTGCGCCGCCTCATGAAGCGTCTCCGCTCGGCCGCGCTACGGGGCCAGCCGGCGGTGGCGGCGGTGCGCTCTCGCGTTCGGCCGCTTCATCGTCTTCGGCGGTTTCCTCATTCAGGGTGCGCGCAAAGCTCGGCCGCTCATCGCCGATGCCGCGTTCGACCACGAAGCCACCGCCATTTGCCGAGAGCATGACGAGGTGCTCGACACCGTCGCGACGGAGCAGGACGAGGCGGCGGCGTCCATCAACCGCGCAGACTTCAATTACAGCGAGACGGCGATTTTTCCTGGGCGTGGCACTGCCGGGTGCGAGACGCTGGGCGATGCCAAAGCGGCGCATCAACCACGCGATCAGCGCGATCAGCCCGATGACGAGGACGAGCGCGAGCGCGAAGCGAAGATAGGAGTCGAGATCCATCGAGCGCTAGGACTTGCTCGGTTGCCGTCCATAGGCCTGCGTGGCCTGGGTGCCGCGCGAGAGACCCTTGAGCTGGCGGGCGAGCGCCTCGTGGGCGGCACGCATTTCGCGCTCCAGGCGATCGAGATCCTGATATAGCGCCATCAGTTCGCCCCTGAGCTTCTGGCCGGTCTGGCGGGGCAGGGCGGCCGTAATCTCGCAGAGCATTTGCACGGCCTGGTCGAGCGCACTGACATCGACCGCATCCCCGCGCGCGAGCGCAGCCGACAGCGCGTTGAGCTGGCGGGTCACGTCGGCGATCGAGGCGCGGGCATCGGGCAGGGTGCTCATCGGCTGGCGTTGAGCTCCTGCATCTTGCCGTTCTGGCGGTAGAGGTAGGCGAGGATCTCGGCGACCGCGACGAAGGCCTCGACCGGGATGAAGGCGTCGAGATCGAGCTTGCCAAGGAGCGCGGCGAGGTCCGGGTCCTCGTGGATCGGCACGCCGTTCTCCCGGGCGAGCGCGAGGATGCGCTCGGCGACGAGGCCTCGACCGGTCGCGGCGACCTTGGGCGCCGGGTCCGCCTTGCCGTCATAGCGAAGCGCGACCGCTAGGCGCTGATCAGCTTGGCGGTCTGGGGGCGGGTCGGATGGGGTCATCACCGTGCCGGGGTTGGGGTCGCGCTCCGCGCGACGGCGGGGCGTCACCCCGTGCCGGCATGGTGATTTGTTAACCTTAAGATTGGTTTAAGAGCCCGGCCCGAACAGCAGGCCCACGGCACTCCAGACGCGGCGACGTGCGGTCGTCAGTGCGGTGGTGCGCGTTCGATCAATAAGCCTGTTGCGCCGACGAGTTGGCGGGCCTCACGGGCACGATATTCAGTGGTCGGGGATCTCGGGTTCGACCAGCAGGGCGAGCAGGTTGAGGGATTGCTGCCAGCCGAGATAGCAGGCTTCGGGTGGAATGATCTCGGGCACGCCTTCTTGTGTGGCCGTCAGCTCGGTCCCGATCACCGCTTTGCGGAGCGTGATCGTGGTCAGCATCTCGCCGGGTAGATTGGGGTCCTCGAATTTGTCGGTGTAGCGGAGCCGTTCGTGGGGCACGAGCTCGACATAGGTGCCGCCGAAGGCGTGGCTCTTGCCGGTCGTGAAGTTGGTGAATGACATTCGGTAGGTTCCGCCAACCCGTGCATCCATGTGATGCACCTTGGCAGTGAAGCCGTTGGGCGGCAGCCATTTCACCATCGCGTCCGGATCGATGAACGCGCGATAGACGTGCTCGGGCGTCGCACTGAGGACGCGATGAAGCCTGATGGTGTTGCCTGCCATGACGGTCACCCCATGCAAGCGGATCGTTGTCCGGTCGCCGGTATCGGATGGTTCTTGGTTGTTGGCCCGATGGATCGAGCTGCGAACAGAAGGAGGCTCAGCGCTCGTACGATGGTACCGTTGTCCGCTCGGCTGACCCGTTGCGGTCGATCAGGCCTTCGGCTTCTGGCCGAGGCGGGCGGCGAGGAGGTCGGCGTCGAGGTTGACGCTCGCGAACTCTTCGCCGGCGCGTGCGGCCTCGATGTTCTCGCGCAGGATCTTTTCGTGGATTTCCTTCCGGAGCACGGTCGCTTCCGGCGGGAAGGTGAAGCCCAGTTTCACCGCGCGGCCCTTCACCTCGATCACCGTCACCTCGATGTTGTCGTTGATGACGATGGTCTGACCGGTCTTCCTGGTGAGATAGAGCATCTTTGCGGTCTTTCGTCGTGACTACGTGTCAGGCCGAATCCTATCAGGCTGTGGGGGAATTGGCACGCGCGGCGAAGCGCTTGGAATGACTTGAACGAGGTACCGCCTCGTGCTAGAACAAAACACGAACAAACAAAACTCAGCCACACGACAAAAGCCATGCAGCCATGGCAGCGCCACACGTCTCTTCTGTCAGCCCCGTGCGACCCACAGCGCACGGGGAACATAAGGCCTCGTTCGCCGAGCTTCGCCGCCTGATCCACGCGATCGAGCGTGCAACCCCGTCGGTGGGCGGGGCCGTCGCCGGCCCGGCGGCGGAGCTTGCGGCTCCGCTCGGGCTGGCCGTGCTCGACCAGGCTCTGCCGGCGGGCGGGCTGGTGCGCGGGGCCTTGCACGAGGTGAGGCCGGCCAACCCGTCCGGGGCGGATGCCGGCGCAAGCGCCGGCTTCGTGAGCGCGCTCCTGGTGCGCCTGCTGGCGGGGGAAGCGTCGGGGCCGGTGCTCTGGTGTCTCGGCGCGGCGGGGCGGCGCGAGACCGGCCGGCCTTATGGGCCGGGGCTCGCCGCCTTCGGCCTCGACCCCAATCGCCTGCTGTTCGCCTGGGCGCGCCGCGATGCCGATGTGCTCTGGGCCATGCGCGAGGGCCTTGGCTGCTCTCAGCTCGCCGCCGTGATCGGCGAGACCGAGGCGATGCCCGACCTCGCCGCGAGCCGCCGCCTCCAACTCGCCGCCGGGGCGAGCGGCGTCACCGCCATTCTGCTCGGCCGGCGTGCGCTCGGCAGTGAGCCGTCGGCGGCGCTGACGCGCTGGCGCGTTGCGGCCATGGGCAGCGAGCACGTTCCGGGCGAGGGGGTGGGGCGGCCACGCTGGCAGGTGGCGCTTGAGCGCTGTCGGGGCGGCGTGCCGCACGACTGGGTTTTGGAGTGGCGCGATGAGACGGGTGATTTCGCTCTGGCTGCCGCGCTTTCCGGCCGATCGGCTGAGCCGGCTCAAGCCCGCCTGGCGGGTTGAGTCACTCGCGCTCGCGGCCGCTGACGGACGCGGCGGGTTGATCGTCGCGGCGCTCAACCGCGCTGCCGAAGAGGCTGGCGTGCGCCCCGGTCAGACGCTGTCCGATGCCCGCGCGATCATGCCGGCGCTCGCCGTTGAGCCTGGCGACGCGGCGGCCGATGCGGCCACGCTCGATAGCCTCGCGACCTGGTGCGGCCGCTACACGCCCTGGGTCGCCCTCGATCATGCGGGGCTCGGCGCGGGGCTCGGCGGTGCCCACGGCCTTTGGCTCGATGTCAGTGGTTGTGCGGCGCTGTTTGGCGGCGAGGCCGCATTGCTCGATGATCTCCAACGCCGGCTTGCCTCCTTTGGAATCGAGGCGCGCGCGGCGCTTGCCGATACACCGGGCGCGGCCTGGGCAGTCGCGCGCTATGGCCATGCCGGCGTGGGGCTGGCCAATAGCAACGCCGGGGTGGTGCCGCCCGGCGGCGCGCGCGCGGCGCTCGCCGGCCTGCCGGTCGCGGCACTTCGCCTCGGGCCGGTCGAGGTCGAGGCGCTCGATCGCGTCGGGCTGCGCCGGATCGGTGAGCTCTATGGCATGCCGCGCGGCGCGCTCGCCAAGCGTTTCGGGCCCACGCTCGGGCGGCGGCTCGATCAGGCGCTTGGTGCCGCGCACGAGCCGCTCTCGCCGAACCGCCCCGTCGCGCCCTATCGGGTGCAGCGGCTCTTCGCCGAGCCGATCGCGGGACCAGAGGCGATCGAAGCGGTCACGCGCGCGCTGGTCGAGGCCCTGACGGCGAAGCTCGAGGCGGATGGGCGGGGCGCGCGCCGGCTTGAACTCGCGCTCTACCGCGTCGATGGCACGGTCGGCGAGCTTGCCATCGGGACGAGTCTCGCCGTGCGCGAGCCGCGCCACCTGATGCGCCTGTTCGCCGAGCGGCTCGAGCGCCTGGATGCCGGCTTCGGCGCGGATGCCATGGTGCTGAGCGCGCCGCTCAGCGATCCTCTGCCGCGGCTTCAGCTCGGGCTCGATCTCGAAGCGAGGCGATCGCACCGTCCCTGCGCGCCGGAGGATGTCGCGGCGCTCGGCGAGCTGGTCGATCGGCTCAGCAATCGGCTCGGCGCCGCCAATGTCCAGCGCCAGGCGCCACGCCAAAGCCACATCCCCGAGCGCGCGGTCGTGTCTGCCGCGCCGCTCGCCCCGGTGGGTGAATGGCCGGCTCAAGGGCGGCGCGAGCGGCCGCTTCGCTTGCTGGCCCCGCCCGAGCCGATCGAGGTGATCGCGCCGATCCCGGACGATCCGCCGGTGATGTTCCGCTGGCGCCGCGCGGTGCACCGGGTGCGCGCGGCCTCGGGCCCTGAGCGCCTGGCGCCCGAATGGTGGCGCGCGACCGGCATGGCGGCGGTGGGCGAAGGCGAGGGGCGCTTTCGCGACTATTACCGGGTGGAGGACGAGGCCGGCCGGCGCTTCTGGCTGTTTCGCCTCGGCGCCTTCCGCCCCGGCTCCTCGCCCGCCTGGTTCATGCATGGGTTATCGGGCTGAGATATGCTATCAATATGATTGCATTTTGATGGCACAGGAGAACGCCATGGGCAGCATCACCATCCGCAATCTGGACGATACGGTGATCGAGAAGCTGAAAGCGCAGGCCAAGGAGCACGAGCGCTCATTGGAAGCCGAGGTGAGAGCGATCCTCACCGAGACTAGCGGCCGATGGTCGCGCGAGCACTTCATCAAGCGGGTACAGGAGATCGCGGCCATGACGCCCGACGTGCCGCAGTCCGACAGCACGCAACTCATCCGTGAAGAGCGTGATCGACGATGAGCTTCGTCGTCGACGCGAGCGTCGCGCTCAAATGGTTCGTGCCCGAGGTTCAGAGCCGGGCCGCGGAGGAACTTCTGCACGTTCAGGCCGAGCTGCATGCACCCGACCTTCTCGTGGTGGAGATCGCGAACGCCGCATGGAAGAAGGTGCTTCGTCGCGAGATCGATCGCCGCCAAGCCATGTCGATCGCCTTCGTCATCCATCGCGGCGGCCCTCGGCTCTATCCGTCGGAGATCTTCATCGAGCGCGCGGCGGAACTCGCGATGACCCTCAATCATTCGGTTTATGACTGCCTCTATCTCGCCTGTGCAGAGAATCTCGGCGCCACGCTCGTTACGGCCGATGCGCGGCTGCTCAAGATGGTCGCAGACACGGAGCTTGCACGGATGGTGCGACCGCTCAGTGCGTGGCAGGCGTGATGGTGGGCAACCATGACCCCTTATGCCGAGCTCGCGGTCACCAGTAATTTCAGTTTTCTCCGGGGCGCCTCACACCCCGAGGAGCTGGTGCACACGGCGGCTGCGCTCGGCCATCGGGCGATCGGGATCGCCGATCGCGACACGCTCGCGGGCGTCGTTCGCGCGCACGTCGCGGCGAAACAGGCCAAGCTCAAGCTCGTCATCGCCGCCAGGCTCGATCTCTTCGCCGATCCGGCTCAGCCCAGGAATGGACCAGCGTTCGCCGTGCTCTGCCTGCCGACCGATCGGGCCGCCTATGGCCGGCTGTCGAGACTCCTCACGCTCGGCAAGCGCCGCGCGCCCAAGGCCGAATGCTGGCTCGGCCTCGAGGATCTGATCGCGCATGTCGAGGGCCAGCAGCTCATCCTGCTGCCGCCGGATGAGCCGGACCAGGCGTTCGCCGAGCGGGTGATGGCGCTCACCGCCGCAGCGCCAGGGCGGGTGCACATCGCGGGTGCACACCTCTATCGCGGCGATGATGTGAGGCGCCTGGCCGAGCTTGCCCGCCTCGGCGCGGCGCTTCACGCGCCGATGGTCGCGAGCAATGACGTGCACGCCCATGCTCCGGCGCGCCGGCCGTTGCAGGACGTGCTCACCTGCATCCGCGAGCACTGCACGATCGACAATGCGGGCTTTCGCCTGTTCGCCAATGCCGAGCGCCACTTGAAGGCACCCGAGGAGATGGCGCGGCTGTTCCGCCGGCATCCGGAGGCGATCGCGCGCACCGTCGAGATCGCCGAGGCCTGCCGCTTCAGCCTCGATGAGTTGCGCTACGAATATCCGGCCGAGCCTGTGCCCGAGGGGCGCACGCCGCAACAGGAGCTGGAGCGCCTGACCGCCGAGGGCGTGAAGACGCGCTATCCCGATGGCGTGCCGCCGAAGGTTGCAGCGCAGGTGGCGCATGAGCTCGCGCTCATCGGCTCGCTCAACTACGCGCCCTATTTCCTCACCGTGCACGACATCGTGCGCTTCGCACGCTCACGCGACATTCTGTGCCAGGGGCGGGGCTCGGCCGCCAACTCGGCCGTGTGCTATTGCCTTGGCATCACCGCGGTCGATCCATCGCGCATGGACCTTCTGTTCGAGCGCTTCGTCTCGGCCGCGCGCAACGAGCCGCCCGACATCGACGTCGATTTCGAGCATGAGCGGCGCGAGGAGGTGATCCAGTACATCTACGAAAAATACGGCCGCGCGCGCGCCGGCATCGCGGCGACCGTGATCTCCTATCGCGGGCGCAGCGCGATCCGCGAGGTCGGCAAGGCCATGGGCCTCTCGGCCGATGTCGTGGGCGCGCTTGCGAGCCAGCTCTGGGGCTTCAGCCGCGAGGGCGCGAACGATGATCAGGTGAAGGAGCTTGGCCTTGATCCCAATGAGGCCCGGCTTTCGATGGCGCTCTCGCTCGCGCGCGAGCTGATCGGCTTTCCGCGCCATCTCTCGCAGCATGTCGGTGGTTTTGTGATCACACGCGGGCCCTTGGACGAGGTCGTGCCGATCATGAACGCGGCGATGGAGGAGCGCACCAATATCGAGTGGGACAAGGACGATCTCGACGCCTTGCACATTCTGAAGATCGACGTGCTCGGCCTCGGCATGCTGACCTGTATCCGTAAGGGCCTCGCGCTGCTCGCGCAGCATCATGGCGTGAAGATCGGTCTTGCCGAGGTGCCGTCGGAAGATCCGGCCGTCTACGAGATGTTGGGACGGGCGGATTCGGTCGGCGTGTTCCAGGTCGAGAGCCGGGCGCAGATGTCCATGCTGCCCAGGCTCAAGCCTAGGAACTTCTACGATCTCGTGATCGAGGTCGCGATCGTGCGCCCGGGGCCGATCCAGGGCGACATGGTGCATCCTTATCTGCGCCGGCGGAACGGCGAGGAGAAGGTCGACTTCCCGAAGGAGGAGCTCAAGGCCGTGCTCGGCAAGACGCTCGGCGTGCCGCTCTTCCAGGAACAAGCGATGAAGATCGCGATCGTCGCGGCCGGCTTCACGCCGGAAGAGGCCGATCAGCTTCGCCGCGCCATGGCGACCTTTCGCAAGACCGGCAAGATCCACGGCTTCAACGAGAAGATGGTCGAGGGCATGGTCGCGCGCGGCTATGAGCGCGATTTCGCCGAGCGCTGCTTCCGCCAGATCGAGGGCTTCGGCGAATACGGTTTCCCTGAGTCTCACGCGGCGAGCTTCGCGCTGCTCGTCTATGTCTCGGCCTGGCTCAAATGTCATTACCCGGCGGCGTTCGCGGCGGCGCTCCTGAACAGCCAGCCGATGGGTTTCTATGCGCCGGCGCAGATCGTGCGTGATGCACGCGACCACGGCGTCACCGTGCGCGACGTCGATGTCAATGCGAGCGACTGGGATTGCACGTTGGAGCCGGTCGCTGTTGATTCGGAACGCAGCGATGACCGTCCCGTAGCTCTGAATGGCCCGGTCAAGCCGGGCCATGACGAAAGACGGAGTGGCACCGGCATCACCACACCCCAAATCGTCATCCCCCGACTTGATCGGGGGATCCAGGGCAACAACACGGCTGTCGCTCTCCGGCTCGGCCTTCGCGAGATCAAGGGCATGGCGGAGGCCGAGGCACTCAAGCTGATGGCCTCGCGCGGGAACGGCTATCGCAGCATCGACGAGGTGCAGGCCCGCGCCGGTGTTTCGCGTCGAACGCTTGAGGCGCTGGCGCGCGCGGATGCGTTCCGCTCGCTCGCGCTCGCTCGGCGCCAGTCCTTCTGGTCGGTGCGCGCGCTGAGCGATGAGGCGCCGCTGCCGTTGTTCGGCCACGCCTCTGCGCGCTTTACCTCTCCCCTTGCGGGAGAGGTCGCCGCGGAGCGGCGGGTGAGGGGCCAATCAAATGACGATGATACCCACTCCCCCCTCACCCTCCCCTCGCTTCGCGATGGGTCCTTGCCTCTCAAAGGGGGAGAGGGGACCTCGGACGCATCCATCGGTGATCATCCCGCCTCGGCGGAGCCGGCCGTCACCTTGCCGGCGGCGACGCTCGGTGAAGAGATCATCGATGACTATAAGAGCCTCCGGCTCACGCTTCGGGCGCACCCGCTCGCTTTGTTGCGCGCCTCGCTGGCCAAGCGTCGCGTCGTGACCTGCGCGGCGCTTGGCGACATGGTGAACGGCAAGCACATCACGGTCGCCGGTCTCGTGCTGGTGCGCCAGCGCCCGGGCACGGCCAAGGGCGTGATCTTCGCAACCCTTGAGGATGAGACCGGCATCGCCAACATCGTCATCTGGTCGCACGTGTTCGAGCGCTTCCGCCGCATCGTCTTGACCTCGCGGCTGCTCGCCTGCCGCGGCAAGGTGCAGCGCGAGGGCATCGTCATCCACGTGGTGGCCGAGCAGCTGATCGATCTCTCGTCCGAGCTCGATGGCCTGGCCGCGCTCGGGCCCAAGGCCGAGCCGCCGCTCGCGCGGGCCGATGAGGTGCGCCGCGGCTCGCCCCCCGACCCGCGCACACGCCGTGCCGGCTACATGCCGAAATCGCGGGATTTTCATTAGGAGAAACCCTTCCTCCCGCCTTGAGGCGGGCGGAAGGGAAGGGTAGGAGGGTGGAGACCAACGGCGAAGCCGCGCTTTCCTGTCAGCGGAACCCCGCTTACGATCGTTCCCACAACAGGGAGGACCACATCCGATGAACGTCGAGAAGAAGATCGCCGCGATGGGGCTCACACTGCCCGATCTGGAGTTCGAGTACCGGCACGCGCCGTCGAAGGCGAAGTTCCACTCGCATTCGGCCGTCGGCAATGTGCTCTACCTCGCCGGCGCGACGCCCTCGAAGGACGGCAAGCAATTCATGCCGGGCGTGGTCGGCAAGGACCTCACCGTCGATCAGGCGCGCGAGGCGATGCGCCAGTGCTGTCTGGTCATGCTGGCGCACGCGAAATACGCGCTTGGCGACCTCGATCGCCTCAATCGTTTCCTGCAAATGGTTGCCTATATCAACTCGGCGCCGGGCTTCGTCGATCAGCCGCCGATCACCAATGCGGCGACCGAGCTTCTGGAAGAGCTCTTTGGTGAGGCCGGCCTGTGCGCCCGCGCCTCGATCGGCTGCCAGGGCCTCGCCAACAACCACTCGGTCGAGATCGTCGCGGTCTGCGAGTTCAAGGGGACGGAAGTGAGGGCGCCGCTGCGGAGAGATGCGTTTCGGAAGTGAAATAGAAAACCCTTCCTCCCCTCTCAGGGGAGGAAGGGTTTGGGTTGGTGGGGTAAGCCGAAGCGGCCGCAGGCCGCTAACCTCCCACCCTCCATCCCTAACCCTTCCTCCCGCCCTAGGGGCAGGAGGAAGGGCTGGTCACCTTACTCCGCCGCCGCCGCGACCTTTCCGCTCTGACGGCGCGCGCCGAGGCGCTTCGCGACCGGCGCCTTGTGATACTCGCCGTCCTTCATGATCATGATCAGGTTCTCCTTGTCCTGCAGCAGCGTGACGTCCTGCGTCACGTCGCCATCGACGAGAAGAAGATCGGCGAGGTAGCCGGGCTTCACCTGGCCGACATTCATGTTCATGAGCTCGCCACCCCACTGCGTCGCGGCCTTGAGCGTCTCGAGCGGTGAATAGCCGAACAGATTGACGAAGTGCTCGAGGTCGCGCGCATTCACGCCGATCGGCGCCCAGGCGAAGCCATAGTCGCCGCCCGGCATCGCGCGGATGCCGCGCTTGCGGATCTCACCGTAGGTCTTGATCGTGTTCTCGAGCGTGCGCTTGAGGCCCCATTTCTCGACCGTGGCCTCGTCGAAGCCCCAATCCTTCGCCTCATAGGCCGTCGAATAGATGATGCCGGCCGCCGGGGCCATGAAGACGTCCTTCTTTTTGGCCTCGAGCATGTCGATCGTTTCTTCGGTCGCGAAATCGGCGTGGTAGATGATCGGAATGCCATGCTTCAACGCGGCGCGGACGGCGCGATCGCCGCGCGCATGCGTGGCGACATTGAGGCCGCGCTCCTTGGCGACCCACACGCAGGCCGCGATCTCGTCATCGCTATAGGCGAGCGCCTCATTGCCGCAATTGCGCTGGAACTGGTCGCCCGAGATGTTGATCTTGAGCGTGTCGCAGCCTTCGCGGGCGCACAGGCGCGCGACGCGCAGCATCTCGGTCGTGCCGTCGGCCAGGATGCCGACCGATTCACGATGCAGGTGCAGCAGGCGCTCATCGCCGAGGCCGCCCGTGGAGTTGATCTCGGGCGAGGCCGCGCGGATGCGGGGGCCGGGGAACTTGCCGGCGTTGATCGTGTCGCGCAGCACCGGCTCGATGCGGATCTTGCTGGTGCCGGCGGCGGAGAACAGGCTGGTGAAGCCCTGGTCGAGCATGACCTTCGCATGCTCGAGCGCGAGCACCATGTGCTCCTCGGGCGGCAGTTCGCCGATGTTCCAGAGCATGGTGCAATTGGTGTAGGTGACGTGCGAGTGCGGCTCCACGAGGCCCGGCATCAGGGTTGCGCCGGCGCCGTCGATCACATCGGCGTCCTCGGCCTCGATCTGGCCTTTGCCCTTCGCCACTTTGTTGATCATGTTGCCCTGGACGAGCACCTCGCCGGCGAACGACTTCTTGCCGGTACCGTCGAAGATATTGACGTTCTTGAAGAGCTTGCGACCCATGAACAGCCTCCTGGCGGTTGGTCTGAGGGCGCCGCGCCGATTGTTCTTGTCAGATTCGGGCGTGGCGAGTGTATTCAGATTAGCCGAGGCACCGCCCGATTGCACCTGAATCCGGCCCTGAGGCCGGCTTGGCTCAGCCCCCGGGATTGAGTACCGGCGCGCGCGCTGAAACCTTGGCGCGCAGCGTCTCGGGCACGTCCTTTTCGGGCAGGTCGCCGGTCTTGTGTTTCAGGTATGTCTGAGCGAGGCGAATGAGCGCGGGCGCATCCTCGATCGACAGCTTGCTGAAGCGAAGGAGTGCCTTGCCGTGGCCCCGGACCGAGGCGTTGCACGGGCTCGGGCAGCCATTGAGACACGCCGTGCCACGCAGGGGAACATGGCCGCGCACGGCGTCATTGGCAGCCTCGACCGCGTCGTAGAGCGCTTCGCCGGCGGCTTTCTCGCCGGGCGGCACGCGCAGATCGCGCACACAGGTCCGGCAAATGAACAGTTTCCCCGCGTCCTTCGCCGCCACAGCCTTCGCTCCTTCAAGCTCCAAAACAGCGCGCGACGATAGACAAGCGCGGCCGACGGTGCATCATCTTTCGAGCACGGTGGGGGAGGGTTGCTATGGCGACGGTGGTACAGACGGATTTTGCCTGGGCCGACAATGCGATCGAACGCGGCATTATCGAGGGGGCCGGGCACAAGCTGGTGATCGGGCCCTCGGCCGCCCTGCCGCCGCCCGAGATCGAGATGCTCATTGCCGCAAATAGCCCGAGCGCCATCCTCACCTGCTGGGCTCGCATCTCCGACAAGGCAATCGCCTCCGCGAAGGACCTCAAGATCGTCGCGCGCTACGGCGTCGGCCTCGACAACATCGATGTGCCGGCCGCCACCGCGCGCGGTGCCTGGGTCACCAACGTGCCGGACTATTGCGTCGAGGAGGTCTCGGACCACGCGGTCGGCATGATGCTGGCTTGGGTGCGCGGGCTTGTCACCTTCGACCGTGAGGTGAAGCGCGGCAAATGGGATCCCTCGGGCGCGCGCCTGCGCCGTGCCGCAACCTTGACCGCCGGTGTGCTCGGCATGGGCCGCATCGGCCGCGCGACCGCGCGCAAGCTCGCCGGCATCGGGGTCGACGTGCTCGGCTATGACATCGCGGTCAAGGGCGGCACGCCGCATGCCGAGATGGTGAGCCTCGATCGACTGCTGCACGATTCCGACGTGATCGTCGTGCATTTGCCGCTGGACGACGAGACCCGACACTTCGTCGACGACGAGTTCCTGAAGCGGGTGCGGCCGGGCTCATTCCTGATCAATGTCAGCCGTGGGCCGGTCGTCGACAATGATGCGCTCATCCGCGCGCTCGATAGCGGGCCGTTGGCCGGCGCCGCACTCGATGTTGTCGAAGGCGAGCCCAATCCGCCCGCCGCGCTCATTGCGCGCCCGGACGTGATCGCGACGCCGCACGTCGCCTTCTCGTCGGACGAGTCGCTCGCCGAGCTTCGTCGCCGCGGCGCCGAAGAGGTCGTGCGCGTGCTCTCAGGCCAGGCCCCGCAGAACCCGTGCAACCGGCCGAATGGACGGTAGCGCGGGATTCGCTTCGTCTGGTCGCAGTCTTCTCCGCCATCTCGGCGTTCGCTGTCGGCACCTTCGGGTCGTCATCCTCTGGCGCGCCGAAGGTGCGAACGGAGGATCCATGGTTCCGCGCGCGCGGGACGATGGATTCCACGGTCGGCGCCGACGCCGCCGTGGAATGACGATGAGAGTCGAACAGGTCTCGCGGCGCTACGCGTCCCGTCGCACCTTCGAGCTACTCCGGCTCGCCCCAGGTCCAATCGGCAAACTGGTCGCGCAGCTTGGATTTGAGGAACTTGCCGGCCGGGTTCTTCGGAATCTCCGGCACGAAGGCGTAGCCGTCGGGTACCCAGAACTTGGCGAACTTGGCGGCGAGGAACTCGCGGAAGGCCTTGGGCTCGGGCGTCGCACCCTCCTTGAGCACAATGACCGCGAGCGGCCGCTCGTCCCATTTCGGGTGGGCGACCGCGATCACCGTTGCCTCCTTGACCGACGGGTGGCCCATCAGCGCGTTCTCGAGGTCGACCGAGGAGATCCACTCGCCGCCCGACTTGATCAGGTCTTTGGTGCGGTCGGTGAGCTTCATATAGCCCTCGGGATCAATGGTCGCGACGTCGCCGGTGATGAACCAACCGTCCGCGGTCCATTTGTCCTTCTGGCTGTCATCCGCAAAATAGCACGCGGCGATGAACGGCCCGCGCACCTGGAGCTCGCCCATGGTCTTGCCGTCCCACGGCGCGACGCCCTGCTCGTTCACGACGCGCATGTCGACGAACACGTTCGGCATGCCCTGTTTGGCGCGCAGCTCGTAGAGCAAATCGTCCGATTGCTGCTCGAGCGTGGGTTTCACCCGGCCGACTGTGCCCAAGGGGCTCATCTCGGTCATGCCCCAGGCGTGGATGACCTTGACGCCGTGTTTGTCGAGCCCGCGGATCAGGCCCTCGGGCGCGGCCGAGCCGCCGACGAAGGTGCGCAGGCCCGGCTGCAGCGCCCAACGGCCGGGCTCCTTGTCGAGCGCATGCAGGAGGCCGAGCCAGATCGTCGGCACGCCGGCGGCGAAGTTGACCTTCTCGCGCTCCATCAGGTCGAGCAGGCTCAGCGCATCGAGGTGCGGGCCCGGCAGCACCATCTTGGCGCCATGCATGATGCCGCAGAACGGCAGGCCCCACGAATTGACGTGGAACATCGGCACCACGATCAGCATCGTGTCGCGGCCGGAGACGGCGATGGCGTCGGTCTGGCCGGCCACCAGCGTGTGCAGCACGATCGAGCGGTGAGAATAGGCGACGCCCTTGGGCTTGCCGGTCGTGCCCGAGGTGTAGCACATGCCGGCGGCGTCATTCTCGTTGAGCTCGACCGGTGATGGGGCTTCGGGCGCGTTGCCGAGGAAGGCCTCGTAGTCCTCATAGCCCGGCGGGATCGGCTTGCCGGTCAGCGACACGACGAACACGCGCTCGGCCTTGAGCTTCGCGCGTACGGGCTCGAGCAGAGGCAGCAGAACGTCGTCGACAAAGATGAAGCGATCCTCGGCATGGTTCGCGATGTATTCGATGTCGGTCGGGTGCAGCCGGAAGTTGAGCGTGTGGAACACGCCGCCGGCAAGCGGTACGCCGAAATAGCATTCGAGATGGGCGTAGGTGTTCCACATCATCGTGCCCACCCGGTCGCCCTTTCTGAGGCCGGCCTTCTGGAGCGCGGCCGCGAGCCTCTGCGCGCGGCGGGAGAACGCCGCCATCGTGTAGCGATGGAGCGACTTGTCGGACAGGCGGGTGACCACCTCGCGCTGGCCGAACAGCAGCCGATTGCGCTCAAACAGATGAGCGAGCGTCAGCGGATAGTCCATCATCGTGCCGCGCACGGAGATCCCCCTCTTGATCTGCGCCGGCGGAACGCTCGGTGCCGCCCCGCCGCGCGGCGATCATGCCCGAGGCGTGGTGGCCAAGTCCACGCACAGCAGCGTGTCACGGGGCTTGCCATGACCGGGGCGGGCCAGGGAGGATGGCGTCATGAGCAGCGCTGACAAAATCTACCTCGGCTACACCAAGGACGAGCTCGACGCCCAGTACAACAACCGGCGTCGCTATCCGCAGTTCCTGAGCTATTTCGAGACCTGGACGAAGTGGAGCGAGGCGACCCGGGCCGCGCTGCCCTGCCGGCTCGATGTGCCCTATGGCCCGACGCCAGCCGAGACACTCGACATCTTTCCCGCCGAAAAGGCCGATGCGCCGATCCAGGTGTTCATCCACGGCGGCTATTGGTATTCGCTCGACAAGAGCCATGACAGCTTCGTCGCCGAGGGATTCCGACCGCACGGCATCGCGACGGTCGTGATCAACTATGCGCTGGCGCCGACGGTGCGCATGGACGAGATCGCGCGCCAGAACCGCGCGGCACTCGCCTGGGTCTGGCGCAACGCGCGCTCGTTCGGCGGTGACCCTGCCAGGATCCATGTCTCGGGTCAGTCGGCCGGCGGTCATCTCGCCACTTTGATGCTTGGAACCGACTGGCCGGCTTTTGGCGCTGATCTGCCGGTCGATCTGGCGAAGAGCGGCTGCTCGATTTCCGGCATCTACGACCTCGAGCCGATCCGGCTTTGCTATCTGAATGACAAGGTCCGCATGGACGAGGCGGAGGCCCGGCGCAACAGCCCCGTGCATCAGCGCTATCCGGTGCGTGCACCCTTGATGTTCGTGTCGGGCGACATCGAATCGGCGGAGTATGCGCGTCAGGCCGAGCTGATGGAGAAGCTCTGGCATCGGCTGAACTATCCGAGCGAGATCGTCACGCTCAAGGGCTACAACCACTTCACCATGGCGCATCTCCTCAAGGAGCCGCCGAGCCGGCTGACCCAGGCGATCGTGCGCATGATGGGCATCACCTAAACATACGGGGACGACACGATGAGGCTGGCTCGCTATGTGCGCGGCGGCGCGCTTCGGCTTGCGGCGATTGACGACGGTGCGCTGATCGATCTGTTGGAGGCGCTGGGCGAGGGCCGGGGCCTAAGAGCCGCCGAGCGCGCGAGGCTCGCCGACATGACGGCATTCATTGCCGGCGGCAAGGCGTCGCTTGCCTTGGCGCGCAGGGCCATCAAGGCGAGCGAGGCGAAGGGCAAGGGCCGCCGGCCGCTCGCGAAAATCAAACTCAAGGCACCGGTCTCGCCCGGCATCGTGCTCTGCAGCGGCGAGAACTACTGGGACCACCGCGAGGAGAAGCCGCAAGTCACCGCGAAGGAGCCGGAGTTCTTCATCAAGATTCCGATCACCGGCACGATCGGGCCGGGCGAGCCGATTCTGCTCGACCCCATGGTCACCAAAAAACTCGATTATGAGACCGAGCTCGCGATCGTGATCGGCAAGCCCGGGCGCCACATCTCGAAGGAAAAGGCGCTCGACCACGTCTTCGGCTACACGATCATGAACGATGCGACCGCGCGTGATCGGCAGGTCAAGCTCCGGCCGGACGGCACCGCGGCCTACGCGCTTGGGCCGGGCAAGAACTTTGACACCTGCGCGCCCTTGGGGCCGATGATCGTGACGCGCGACGAGATTCCCGATCCGCAGTCACTCGCGCTCAAGACCAGAGTCAATGGCGAGCTGCGCCAGAACAACTCGACCGCCAAGATGATCTGGGGCGTGACCGAGCTGATCCATTTCTTCTCGACCTTCCTCACCCTCCAGCCCGGCTGGGTGATCTCGACCGGTACACCGGGCGGCACGGCCTGGGGCACGGACAAGGAGCTCGGCGGCCGGTTCTCCAACCGCACGGACATCGTTGCAGCCACGGCCTATCTGAAGCCGGACGATCAGGTCGAGTGCGAGATCGAGGGCATCGGGGTGCTCAGGAACCCGGTGGCGCTTTGGCGTGCGAAGTAGGGGGCGGCTCCCGAAAAAATAGTTGCTGGCGGATATTGCAATTGATAATCGTTCGCAATATCATTTCTCTCAGCCCTTGATGCCTCGGGAGTTTGCCCATGTTTCCGCCTGCCCGTCTTGGAACCGCCGCCTTCGTCACGATGGCCGTTGGCGTCCTTGCGGCGCTAGGTCTGCCGTCCTCTGCCGTGCGAGCAGCCGACCAGGAGGTCAATGTCTATTCGTTCCGCCAGGAGCAACTGATCCGTCCGCTGCTCGACGCCTTCACCAAGGAAACCGGGATTGAGGTTCGCCTTGTCAGCGGCAAGGACGATGCATTGCTCGAGCGGCTGAAGGCGGAGGGGGAAAATAGCCCTGCCGACATCCTCATGACCGTCGATGCGGGACGGCTCTACCGTGCAGTCGAGGCGGGCTTGTTGCAGCCTGTGACGTCGTCGACTCTCGACGCGTTGGTGCCGGCGCAATATCGCGAGCCGAGCGGGCTCTGGTATGGCCTGTCGGTACGCGCACGGCCGATCATGGTGGCGAAAGACCGCGTCGCGCCGGACTCGATCAAAAGCTACACCGACCTCGCCGACCCCAAATGGAAGGGCAAGGTGTGCGTTCGCTCGTCGGGCAGCGTCTACAACCAGTCCATGCTCGATGCGATGATCGAGCGTGTCGGCGTGGAAAAGACCGAGGCCTGGGCCGCCGGTCTGGTCGCAAATTTCGCGCGGCCGCCGACGGGTGGCGACCGAGATCAGATCAAGGGCCTCGCGTCCGGCGAGTGCGATGTCGCGATCTCCAACTCCTATTATCTCGGCCAGATGACGACATCGAGTGATGAGGCGGAAAAAGCGGCGGCAGCGGCCACGCTCATCGTGTGGCCGGATCAAGATGCTGCCGGCGTCCACGTCAACATCTCGGGCGCCGGCGTGACCAAGAGCGCGAAGAACAAGGAGAACGCGGTCAAGCTGCTTGAGTTCCTGGCGGGCGACGCGGCTCAGGCGATCTATGCCGGCGACGTCTACGAGTACCCGCTGCGTGAAGGAATCGCGCTGTCCCCGGTGGTCGCGGCGTGGGGCACGTTCAAGGCGGACACGCTCGATGTGTCGAAGCTCGGCACCCACAATGCCGAAGCCCTGCGCATCGCCGATCGCGTCGGCTGGCGGTAGCCCGATGTTTATCTGGCTTGGCCTGAAACCCGCGGTCACGGTCGCCGCGATCCGGCAGCTGCGCAAGGACCTGCTGTCATTTCGGCACAGCCACGGCGGGAAGCACCCGAGTGTGATGGGCGGCAGCCCGCGAAGATCCAGCGGGCCCACTCTCGTGGCTC
>VGET01000010.1 GCA_016869195.1 Alphaproteobacteria bacterium
CGACCGCCTGCCGCGTGTCGCTGCTCATTTCGCCCGAGGCCTCGCACTTGGCTCTCAGGGTCTGCGCCAGCGCGGCGGTCGCAATCATCTCAACGTCGGATTGCTGGGTGAGATCGATCGGCTTGGCGAACGCCGCCCCCGTCAAAGCGAACAGGGCCGCCAAGCTCATCAAGGCCAGACGCGTTGCGTGTGCCATGAGCCTCCCCTCCGTCAATTGAGCGCGGTCGGCTTGCGCCCTTAGATCTCACGCTCTACCGGGCTTCACCCGGCGGAAGAGATCGAATAATTGTGGCCAAGATTGGGGAGAACTCGATCACCGTTGTGTGATCGACTGGGACCCGCGCTGACCGCTACTCCGCCGCCTGGGCGACCGCGGGGATGCGGCTGTCCGGGCGCTGGCGCGGCATCAGCGTGGCCGCGAGCGCCACGATCAGCGCGGCGCCGGCGAGAATGGAATAGATCACCATGAAGCTGTCGCCCTTGCCGTGGAGCCAGGAGACGATCGGCACCACGGCCGCGGCGGTGCCGAGTGCCAGCACGAACTTCAGGCCATACATGCGCGCGCGCCAGGCGTTGTTGGTGTAGCGCGCGAGCAGCGCGTCCTGGATCGGGATCTCGCCGAACACCATCATCATGAGCGGCAGCACGACGACGAGAAGCCCGATATCAGCGAGCTGGCCGACCAGCAGGAGCAGCGGAATCTCGGCCAGCACCACCATGATCCAGACCGGGCGGATCGGGAAGCGATCGACCAGATAGCCGGTCGCGAGCTGGGTGAAGGAGGCGATCGCGGCGATCACCATGAAGATGCCGCCAATGCCGAAGACCGAGCCCTGGACCAGCGGGAAGCCCTCGTCGATCACCTTCGGCATGGTCACGGTCGTGGTGTTGAAGATGAGCGCCGCGCCGATCACGCCCGTGATCATCACGAGATACATGATCGGCGGCACCTTGCGACCCTGATCGTCGACCACGACCTTTCGTTTGGCCTGCTTGTCGCGCGGCACCTCGCGCACCATGAAGATGAAGAGAAGGCCGACCACGAGCGAGAACGCGCCCGGCACGATATAGGCATAGTGCCAACCAAGCGTGGAGGTCAGGCCGCCCGCGATCAGCGCGGCGAACGCGACGCCGAGATTGCCCCAGAGCCCGTTGATGCCGAGCACCTTGCCGACCTTGTCGCGCCCCTCGACCACCATGGCGAGCCCGACCGGGTGATAGATCGAGCCGAACAGGCCGATGAAGGCGAGGCCGATCGCGATTTCCGATGGCGAGGTCGCGAAGCCGGTCAGGATCGCCGAGACGCCGAGGCCGAGGAAGAAGATCGCGAGCATGCCCTTCCGGCTCCAGCGATCGGCGAGCCAGCCGGCTGGCAGCGCGCCCGCGCCATAGGCGATGAAGCACGGCATCGAAAGCGCGAGCAGCTCGTCATAGCTCCGCCCCATCTGCGCCTCGAGCGCGATGACCACGGTCGTGAAGACCAGCATGAACAGGTGCGTGAGCGCGTGGCCGATGTTCAGGAAGACGAAGCGGACCATGGACCACCCCTGGGCCCGCGGCTGCGCGCGGATAGCGCAAGTCTAGTGGGATTTCCGGCCGCGGGCATCGGCGAATGCGCGCCTCTCAAGTTGTGCTAGAACCCCTCCAGCACCACCTTGCCCTTGGCCTTGCCGCTTTCGATGAAGGCGTGGGCGCGCCTGAGGTTGGTGGCGTTGATCGCGCCATAATGGTCGCCGAGCGTGGTCCTGAGCCGGCCGGCATCGACCAGCGCGGAGACCTCATCCAAGAGCGTCGCCTGCGCCTCGATGTCCGCGGTTTCGAACATTGAGCGGGTGAACATGAACTCCCAGTGCAGCGAGGCGCTCTTGCGCTTCAGGAGGTTCACGTCGATGGCCTTGGGGTCATCGATCACGCAGATGCGCCCCTGCGGCTTCAGCACGTCGGCGAGCACGGGGAAGTGCTGCTCGGTCTCGGTCAGCGCGGCGATGAGCTCGACCTGGGAAATGCCGATCGTCTTCTGCTGATCGGCCATCGGCTTCGTGTGATCGATCACCTTGTGCGCGCCGAACTGCTGGCACCACTGGATCGTCTCGGGTCGCGATGCGGTCGCGATGATGGTGAGCTGGGTCAGTTCGCGCGCGAGCTGGATCAGGATCGAGCCAACGCCGCCGGCGCCGCCGACGACCAACAGTGATTGCCCGCGCCCGCCGCCGCGCACCACCCCAAGACGATCGAATAGAAGTTCCCACGCCGTGATGGTGGTGAGCGGCAGCGCCGCCGCCTCGGCGACGGACAGTGACTTTGGCTTGCGCCCGACGATGCGCTCATCGACCGCCTGAAATTCGGCGTTCGAGCCCGGTCGCACCAGCGAGCCCGCGTAATACACCTGATCGCCCGGACGGAAGCGCCGTACGCCGGCGCCCGCGGCCTCGACCGTGCCGCACGCGTCCCAGCCGAGGATGCGTGTCTCGCCGGCCGGCAACGGAAACCGCGTGCGCACCTTCCAGTCGACCGGGTTGATCGCGACCGCCGCGACTCTGACCAAAAGATCACGCGGCCCCGGCGCAGGCTTCGGCGCGTCGAAGTCGATCAGCGCGTTGGGATCGGTGATCGGCAGATTGGCGCGGTGGCCCACGGCTTTCATGGCGTTCCTCGAAGCGGTGCGTTGCCCAACCGACGCCCCATCATGTCTCTCCCCCGCAAGGGGGGAGGGAAGGAGAGGGCTGGCGTTGCGCAATTCATGTTCGCCCTCCCCCTTGATGGGGGAGGGTTGGGGTGGGGGTGCGGCGTTGTCGCATTGCAACTCATTGGGCTCGCCTGCCTCAGCGCCCTGCAGCGCGATTGAGCCGCGCGAAGCCGGCGTCGAGGTCGGCGATGAGATCCGCCGGGTCTTCGAGGCCGGCGTGGATGCGCAGCATCGGATGATCCGGCCTCCAGCGCGAGGGGTCGGCGCGCAGAAGATGCGGCTCGGTCGGCACGATCAGGCTTTCATAGCCGCCCCAGGAATAGCCCATGCCGAACAGCTTCAGGCCATCGAGCATGGCCGCGACAGCTTTCGCCGGCACCGGTTTCAGCACGACGCCGAATAGGCCGCTCGCGCCCTTGTAGTCGCGCTTCCACAGCGCGTGACCGGGATCGTCCGGCAGCGCGGGATAGAGCACGCGCGCGACCTCGGGCCGGCGTTGCAGCCACGTGGCGAGCTCGAGCGCGACCTCCTGATGGCGGCGGAGGCGCACGCTCAAGGTGCGCAAGCCGCGGAGCGCGAGATAGATGTCATCGGGGCCGGCCGAATAACCGAGATCTTCGAACGTGCGGCGCACGGCGGGATATGAGTCCATCGTGCCGGTGATCAGGCCGAGCATCGCGTCCGAATGGCCGACGACATATTTCGTGCCGGCCTGGATCGAGACATCGCAGCCGAGCGCGAACGGGTTGCACAGCAGGGGCGAGGCCCAGGTGTTGTCGATCATCGTGGTGAGTCCGGCCCCCTTGCCAACCTTCGCGAGCGCCGGCACGTCCTGCACCTCGAAGGTGAGCGAGCCCGGTGATTCGAGATAGAGCACGCGGGTGTTGGGCTTGATCAGTTGCTGGAGCGCGTCCGGCTTGATCAGCGGATCGTAGAAGGTGCATTCGATGCCGAAGCGGGCGAGAGTCTGCGAGCCGAAGTGGCGCGAGGGCTGATAGGCCGCATCGACCATCAACACGTGATCGCCCGCCTTGAGAAACGCAAGCAGCGCGCACACCACCGCGGCTTTTCCTGAGCCAACGATCACCGCGCGATGGCCGCCCTCGATCTCGGCCACCGCCTCCTCGAGCGCGAAGGTGGTCGGCGTGCCATAGCGCCCGTAGAACACCTTGCCGGGTGCGCGCGCGTTCGGGTCCTTTAGCGCGGCCACGGTCGGGAACAGCACGGTCGAGGCGTGATAGACCGGGGGGTTGACGATGCCGTGATGCGCAAACGGATCGCGCCCAAGCACCGAGAGCTTGGTGTCGGGGCGGTAGTTCTTCCTGTTGGGATCGCTGGTGTCGGTCATGGGGCGCTTTGGGTGTCGGCGACAGTGAAAACGTGCCTCATCCTTGGACGAGCTCGGGATGAGGCCAACCATAGGCCCTCATGGTGAGCCTGTCGAACCATGGGGGCGAAAGAGAAGAGGCGACCAACCTATCGGCGGCGCGCGGCATCCACGCAGGCGAGCGCCGCCATGTCGAGCATCGCGTCCGCATCGAGGCCGTGCTTGTGGTAGAGGTCGGGGATGTCGCCTGACTCGCCGAACTTCGTCGTGCCGAGGGGGTAGGGGCGGTGGCCGGCGACCGAGCCGAGCCAGGAGAGCGTGCTCGGGTGCCCGTCGATCACGGTGATGAGCGCAGCACCGGGCGGGAGGCGCGAAAGCAGCTGCTCCGCATGCGACGGTGTGGTCGCTTTGCCCGCGGCGCGCCGGCGCGTGTCGTCCAGCCATTCGTGGTAGAGCCGGTCGGCAGACGTGACGGCGAGCACACCGACGCCAGGGATCTCCTCCAGCAATGCGGCGTGCGCCTCGAGAACCTCGGGCGCAACCGCGCCGGAATAAGCGATCGCAAGTGGCGCCCCCTCAGCCGGTGCGATCTGCCAGTATCCGCCCGCGATAATCGCCGCGGCGTCAGAGGCGCCAAGCACACGATCTGGCTGTTCGATCGCGCGGGTCGAGAGACGCAGATAGAGCGAGTCGCCATCCTCCGCCTGCACGTGGCCGAAGCCCCAATGCAGGATCGCGGCCACCTCGTCCGCGTAAGCCGGCTCATAGAGCGTGAGGCCAGGCTGACCGAGGCCGATCAACGGCTCGACGACGGATTGGTGCGCGCCGCCCTCCGGCGCGAGCGTCAGGCCTGAGGGCGTACCGGCGAGAATGAAGCGCGCGTCCTGATAGCAGGCATAGTTGAGCGCGTCGAGCCCGCGCGCGATGAACGGATCATAGACCGTGCCGACCGGAATCAGCCGGTTTCCAAACAACGGTCCGGCGATTCCGAGCGCGGTCAGCATCAGAAACAGATTGTTCTCGGCGATTCCGAGCTCGATATGCTGGCCGTGCCGGCTCATCGCCCATTTCTGCATCGAAACGACTTTTTCCGAGCGGAACACGTCCTCCCGGTCCGCGCGGTTGAAAATGCCGCGCTGATTGACCCAGCCGCCGAGATTGGTCGAGACCGTGACGTCGGGCGACGTCGTGACGAGGCGATCGGCCAGGGGCCCGCCATCGCGACCGAGGTCGTGCAGGATGCGGCCGAAGGCCTCCTGGGTCGACGCGCGCTTTACCGGCCGGAAGCCGAGCGTCGTCGGCACGGGGACAGGCTCGCTTTTCAAGCGACGCGTGCGCTCTCGATTGAACGGTACGTTGGCGATAAAGCGCTCAAGCTCGGCCGGATCCGCGTTCAGCCCGGCGAACGGCTCCCACTCCTCGCCGGGCTTGACGCCCATCGAGGCGCGGAAGCCTTCCATCTGCTCCTCGTTCATCAGGCCGGCGTGATTGTCCTTGTGGCCCGCGAAGGGGAGGCCGAAGCCCTTGATGGTATAGGCGATGAAGCAGTGCGGCTTGTCATCGCGCACCGCATGGAAGGCCTCGAGCACGGCCGCCATGTCATGGCCCGCGAGATTGGTCATCAGCTCCTGCAGCTGCTGGTCCGTAAGATCGTCGAGCAAAGCGCGGATGCCATTGATGTGGCCGAGGTCCTGCGTCAGCCGCTCGCGCCACGCCTTGCCGCCCTTGAAGGTGAGCGCGGAGTAAAGCTCGTTCGAGCAGTCATCGATCCATTGGCGCAGCGCCTCGCCGCCGGGACGCTGGAACGCCGCCTGCTGCAGCTTGCCGTGCTTGAGGATGACGACCGTCCAGCCGACCGTGTGGAAGAAATCCTTGATCTTCTGGAACAGGCGGTCGCTGACCACCCGATCGAGGCTCTGGCGGTTGTAATCGATCACCCACCAGAGGTTCCGCACATCGTGCTTCCAGCCTTCGAGCATGGCCTCGAAGACATTGCCCTCGTCGAGCTCGGCATCGCCGATGATCGAGACCATGCGGCCGAGCGGCTTCTCAGCCGGCAGCAGCTTATGGAAGTGCAGATAGTCCTGCACGATCGAAGCAAAGAGCGTCGCGCCGACGCCGAGGCCGACCGAGCCGGTCGAGAAATCGACGTCGTCGCTGTCTTTGGTACGCGAAGGGTAGGATTGCGCGCCGCCGAGCGCGCGAAAGCGCTCCAGCTTCTCTCGCGTCTGATTGCCGAAGAGATATTGGATCGCGTGGAACACCGGGCTCGCATGCGGCTTGACCGCGACGCGGTCCTCGGGCTGAAGCACGTCGAAATAGAGCGCCGTCATCAGCGTGGCGACCGAGGCGCAGCTTGCCTGGTGCCCGCCGACCTTCAGCCCATCGCGCGAGGGGCGAATGTGATTGGCGTTATGGATGGTCCAGGCGGCGAGCCACAGCACCTTTTTTTCGAGCGCGGTGAGGCAGGCCAGGCGCTCCGCGGTGGTGCCATGCTTCAATCCAGCCTGATACGACATGGTGCACTCCTTCGAGGGTCCGGCACGGCCCGCCTGCGCCGGCCAAAATCGGTCAGCATTACTACCGTAATCCATCCCAAGCGATCCCGCCAGTGTGATCGATTAACCAACAAGGTTCATCCGGCACAAAGCCCTAGATCGCTATAATTCACCATCGGGGCGAAACACGATTCCCTTCGGAGATGATGGCGATGCTTAGGAGGTCCAGCACCACGGTCCGATGGTTCAGGGCGGCCATTGTGTGCGCTTCATTGGCGGCGGCGGTCGCGCTGCTCCCCGGAAATGCCTTGGCGAAAGGGACGGAGCCGCTCGACGGCGTGTGGGTCGGGCAGGCGGATCTCGAATGCACGAATTTCGGCGACTCGCGCCCGCCGGTGAAGATGAAGGCCGAGTTCGTCATCGAGCGCGGCGAACTCGGCGGCCGTTGGACGACGCCGAATGGCGAGCACTATGAGGTGAAAGGCACGCTCGGCGATGGCGGCAAGATCGTCGACGGCTCGGCTTCCAACCCGAACCAGTTAATGTCGATCAAGGGTGCCTTTGGCGCGGACGGGGCCAAGGGTACAGCCAAGGGCTCGTTCCCGGGCAATCTGCAATGCGCCGGCCCGTGGCAGGCCAGCCTCGATGCAGGCGCGTCTGCTTCCTCTGATGACGCCCCATCTGCGCCGCGCAAGGCGGTGGCGGAGCGGATCGACGGCGTCTGGCGTGGCAGCGCCTCGCTCGAGTGCAGCAACATGGGTGATCCGCGTCCGGGCATCACGGCGGACATCGAGATGCGTGTCAGCGACGGGAAGGTCTCGGGCGCCTGGAGCACGAGCACCGGCGAGCGCTATGAGATCAAAGGGGCCATTAGCGATCGCGGCGCCTTGTCGAAGGCGGCGGCTCGCCTCGATCCGGCGGTGCTGGGCCTGACCGGCAATCTCAAGGGTGAGGCAGGCGCCGGCGCGGCGAAGGGCGTCGTGTCCGGCAATTTGAGCTGCCAGGGCAGCTGGACGGTGGCACTGGCCGAGCCCGACGCCGCGCCGGCCCATCAGGAGGCACCGGCGGAGGCGGTGGTCGCCAAGGTCGAGTCCGAATTGCAGCCTGAGACACCCCCTTCCAAGGTGCGGAAGTCGAAGGAGAGCGCCGACGAGGCGACGCCGGTCACCAGGAAGAAGAAAGAGCTCATGGCAGAGGCGCCCGTCGAGCCGGCCGAGGAGCAGGTCGCCGCGGTCTCGCCCGACGAACCCGAACCCGAGCCGGTAGCGGAACCGGCGCCGAAGCTCTCATTCTCCCCCGGCCGCTATGTCGCACTTGTCATTGGCAACAACGACTATGACGACTTGCCGGACTTGCGCACCGCAGTGAACGACGCGGCCGCGATGGCTCAGGTGCTCGAGGATCGTTATGGCTTTGAGGCGACCGTGCTGAAGAACGCCTCTCGCAAGGACGTGCTCTCGGCCATGGCCAAGCTGCGCGCGACGCTCGACTATGATTCGAGCCTGCTCATTTACTACGCAGGCCACGGCCACGTTGACGAGGTCACCGAGCGCGGCTATTGGCTGCCGGTCGATTCCGAGCGCGACGATCCCTCGAACTGGATCTCGACCGCCGATATCACGGACATGCTGAAGGCCTCGCCCGCGCGCGCCGTGCTGGTGATCGCGGATTCGTGCTATTCGGGCACGCTCACGCGCGCCGCGCCGGTGAAGCTGCCCTCGGCCGAGAAGCGCGAGGCCTTCATCAAGCGCATGGTCGCCAAGCGGGCGCGCACCGTGTTCGCCTCCGGCGGGGTCGAGCCGGTGGAGGATGGCGGCGGCGGCAAGCACTCCGTCTTCGCCAAGGCACTGCTCGACACGCTCAAGGAAAACGCCGAAGTGATCGATGCGCAGAGCCTGTTCGCGCCGGTGCGTCATCAGGTGGTGTTGAACGCGGACCAGACGCCCGAATATTCCGATGTGCGCCTGGCCGGGCACGAATGCGGTGACTTCGTGTTCGTGCCGCGGCAATAGTGCGAGGCACTTCCGTCGCAAGGGCAAGAAGGGGCATGATGGGGCTCGCTTGAGGTGAAGATCTCGCCATGCCGTTGCGCCGTGTCATTATTGCCATCGTGGTCGGCCTGCTGATCTGGCGGCCATCTGCGCTATGGGCCGATGAGGCGACGCGCGAAGCCACTGTCTATGCCGATCCCGGCTGCCCGTGCGGCCCGGAATATGGCCGCTATCTCGAGGCGAACGGCTTCAAGGTGACGATGGTGGTGAGCACGCCCGAGCTCGACGCGATCAAGGCGAGATACAAGATTCCGCGCTCGATGCAGTCCAACCAGTCGACCATGATCGAGGGCTATGTGATCGAAGGCAACGTGCCGCTGCCGGCAATCCTGCGGCTGCTGGAGGAGAAGCCGCCGATCCCGGGCATCGCGCTGCCGGGAACGCCGTCGGGCTCGCCGGGCTTTGGCGGTCAGAAGGTCAGTGCCTTTCCGATCTTCGTGATCACCGATGATCCGAGGCCACCGCTGTTTGCGATCGAATGACGAGGAGGCGCCCATGAACCGCCGAGACTTCCTGCTCACCGGCACCGCGGTGGCACTGTTTGCCCTTGCGGGCCCCGCGCGTGCGAGCGCGCCGCGCCTGGCGACGCTCTACAAGGACCCGCTGTGCGGCTGCTGCACCGATTATGGCCACTATCTCGAAGCCAATGGCTTCGCGGTGACCGTCATTGCCGATGCCGATGCGATGGTCGCCAAGAAGGCCGAATTCCGCGTGCCGGCGGCGCTCGAAGGCTGCCACTCGACCGTGATCGAAAGCTACATCGTCGAGGGCCACGTGCCGATCGCGGCGATCGACAAGCTACTCACCGAGCGGCCCAATTTCCGTGGCCTCTCGCTGCCCGGCATGCCGATGGGCTCGCCCGGCATGAACGGCGAGAAGGAGGGGCCGTTCGAGGTGGTGGTGATTACGGATGAGCCGGTCGCACCGGTGTTTGGCAGTTATTGAGCCGCTTGCTCGTCACTGGCGTGCGTCTGAGCAGCGCATCGGTGGGCGAGTTTTTGAGCTCGTCCCGTCATGGTATGACTCGTCGGAGCTCGGGTGTGGGCCCGGCTGAAACGCCGGAAATCCGCCCGAGGCGGACGACGATACCGCGACCGGTTTAAGACAGCCTTAGGGCCTATGGCATAGGCTACCGGATGTGCGGCGAATCACCTGTGCCGCGATACCAGCTACTCAATTACGCGGCACCATGGCTCATCCCGTACTCTCGCAGTTCCGAATTCTCGTGGTCGACAACCAGCGCGCCATGCGCGGAATCCTGCGCAGCCTGCTCGGTCAGATCGGCATCCGGGACATCGTGGAGGCCGATGGCCCCGAAGAGGCCATCAACCAACTGGTCGAGGGCACGCGCTTCGGCAAACCGATCGACCTCGTGATCACTGAGCTTCACCTGCAGGGCATGAGCGGCAGGGAGCTGATCGAGCATCTCCGCCAGGGCAGAACGGCTGATCTCGATCCCACCATTCCGGTCCTGGTGCTGACCGGCGAGCGCGACCCCGTGCAACTCGACGAAGTGCGTGCGGCCGGCGCCTCGGAGATCCTCGAAAAGCCCATTGCCGCGCCCGAGCTGGTTCGCGTCATCGCACAACGGGCCGGCATCGCGATCTCGCCGAAGGAGATCGCGGCGCTGATGGTCAATACACCACAACACTCCGTATCGATTCGCTCCGGTGCATCAGGTCAAACGCGTCGTTGATCCGCGCGAGCGGCAGCGTATGCGTGATCATCGGGTCGATCTCGATCTTCTTCTCCATGTACCAGTCGACGATGCGGGGCACATCGGTGCGGCCCTTGGCACCACCGAACGCGGTGCCGCGCCACACGCGCCCGGTCACCAGCTGAAACGGCCGCGTTGAAATCTCCTGGCCCGCGCCCGCGACGCCGATGATCGTGCTCTCGCCCCAACCCTTGTGGCAGCACTCGAGCGCCTGGCGCATCGTCGTCACATTGCCGATGCACTCGAAGGAATAGTCCGCGCCGCCCTTGGTGAGGTTCACCAGATGGGCGACGAGATCACCTTCGACTTCCTTTGGGTTGACGAAGTGGGTGAGGCCGAAGCGGCGGGAGAGCGCCTCGCGCTTCGGGTTGAGGTCCACACCCACGATCATGTTGGCGCCGACCAGACGGCAGCCCTGCACGACATTGAGGCCGATGCCGCCGAGGCCGAACACGACGACGTTGGCGCCCGGCGTCACCTTGGCGGTGTTGATCACCGCGCCGATGCCGGTGGTGACGCCGCAGCCGATGTAGCAGATCTTGTCGAAGGGCGCATCCTCGCGCACCTTCGCGAGCGCGATCTCGGGCACCACTGTGTGATTCGCAAAGGTCGAGGTGCCCATATAGTGGAACACCGGCTCGCGGCCGATCTTGAAGCGGCTTGAACCGTCGGGCATCAGGCCCTTGCCCTGGGTGATGCGGATCGACTGGCACAAATTGGTCTTGCCGCTGGTGCAGTAGTCGCACTCGCGACACTCCGGCACGTAGAGCGGAATGACATGGTCGCCGGGCTTCAGGCTCTTGACGCCAGGCCCGCACTCGACGACGACGCCCGCACCCTCATGGCCGAGGATCGAGGGGAAGATCCCTTCCGGGTCGTCGCCGGAGAGCGTGAAGGCATCGGTGTGGCACACGCCGGTCGCCTTGATCTCGACCAGCACCTCGCCCGCCTTCGGGCCTTCGAGCTCGACCGTCTCGATGCTGAGCGGGGCGCCGGCCTTGTGCGCGATCGCGGCCTTCGTCTTCATGCGAACCTCTCCCTTGTTGGCACCCAATCTAGTCGGCGACCGATGGCGCCAGCAAGCACGGGGCGTTGGGCGAGAATTGGACGGCGCGTGCCTGGCGGCGCTAACCTCCTCGCCCACTCGCCGCCGCGGACGGGCGGCGTCGAACTCTAGGAGAGGAGGGGAGCATGGCAAAAGCGAAGGCAAAGAGCCGGGCGACGGTGGCGCCGAAGAAGCCCATGGCGCCGCGCAAGAAGAAGGGCATGCCCGGCATGCGGGGCGTCGACCATATCGGTCTCACCGTGCCGGACGTCGATCAGGCGGTCGAGTTCTTCGTCAACGTGCTGGGCTTCGAGGAATTCTACAATCTCGGCACCTTCAGCCACCCGAAGGGCACCTGGATGCGCGACTATCTCGGCGTCCACCCGCGCGCCAAGATCACCAACATGCGCATGATCCGTTGTGGCGCCGGCCCCAATATCGAGCTCTTCGAATATTAGGCGCCGGGCAAGCGCCGCAAGATGCCGAAGAACAGCGACAAGGGCGCGCACCACTATGCGATCTATGTCGATGACATGGGCAAGGCGATCAAGCACCTGAAGAAGCACGGCGTGAAGGTGTTCGGCAAGCCGACGCTCAATTCAGGCAATGCCGAGGAAGGCGAGTGGTGGTGCTATTTCCTGGCGCCCTGGGGCCAGCAGTTCGAGGTGGTGAGCTGGCCCAAGGGCCGTGCCTATGAGAAATGGTACACGCGTCATCTTTGGGACACGCGCAGGCCGGCGGCGTGAAGGGGACGCGCGGCGGGTGAGGGGGCGCACTATTTCGTCATTGCCGGGCTTGACCCGGCAATCCAGCAAGGGATGAAGACTGGATGCCCGGATCACGTCCGGGCATGACGACGAAAGTGATGCGCAAGAAATGAGCGAGGGGCCGGTTGGCCCCTCGCTTCTTCGTGATCGTAGACCCAGGTCGGCGGCTAAACCGTCTAGTCAGCCGCCTTCTTCTTGGCGGCTTGGATCTTCTGCCAGATCTGATTAGGCCGGAGCGGCAGCTCGGTGATCTCGATGCCGAAGGGCGCGAGCGCGTCGCAGATCGCGTTCGAGATCGTGCCCGGCACCGAGCTCGGCCGCCCCTCGCCAATGCCGCGCGAGCCCAAGGGCGTGTGCGGGCAGGGGGTGGGGGCGTGCGTCACCTTGATCTCGGGCACGTCGGCCGCGGTCGCGAGCTTGTAGTTCTCGAAGTCGGCGGTCAGCTGCTGGCCGTTCTCGTCATAGACGAACTGCTCGAACATCGCGTTCGAGAGGCCCTGCACGACCGCGCCCTGCATCTGGCCCTCGACGATCTGCGGGTTGATGATCTGCCCGACGTCTTCAGACGTAGTCCAGCTCAGGATTTTGAACTGGCCGGTGTTGATATCGATCTCGACCTTGGCGCAGTCGGCGTTGAAGCAGATCATCGGCTTCGCTGCCTCGAAGAAGGCCGTGTGCTCGAGACCGCCGGACTCGCCCGCCGGCATGTTGATCGGCGCCATGATGATGCGCTCGACCATCTCGCGGAAGGACTTCTTGATGTTCGAGTTCTTCTTGAAGACGATATCGCCATCAGCGAACTCGAAGTCATCCATCGTCGCGTTCTCGACCTTGAGATCGTGGATCATAAAGCGCGCGATCTTGCGCTTGAGCTCGGTGCACGCCATCACCGCCGCGCTGACGAAGTAGGAGCCGGCGCGCGCGCCGATGGTGCCCGAACCGAAGGGCGTCGTGCCGGTGTCGCCCGTCGTCACCACGATGTCGTTCGGGTGGATGCCGAATGACGCGGCGACCGCTTGCGCGACCGTCGTCTCGTGGCCCTGGCCTTGAGGCGCGTCGCCCTCGAACACGATGACCTTGGCGCGCGGGTCGATGCGCACGGTGGCGGCGCCATAGCCTGGCTGGCTTTCCATCGGCACCAGGAGCTCGGAGGCGACGCCCGAGAGCTCGACGCCGAGGCCGAAGCCGATGCCGAGATAGCGGCCCTGCTTGCGCGCCGCTTCCTGCTCGCGGCGGAAGCCCTTCAGGTCAACCTGGTTCATCAGATTGTCCCACACCTTCACGAAGTCGCCGGAATCGAAATACTCGCCGGTGATCGAGGTGTGGGGTAAATGCTTCACCACGTTCTTGCGCCGGAAGTCGGCGGGCTCCATGCCGCACTTCTTCGCCACCATGTCGATCACGCGCTCCATCGCAAAGCGCGTCGGGAACTCGCCGAAGGCGCGCGCCGGCGAGAGCGCCGACTTATTGGTGACCGCGACCTTGAGCTTCACGTCGCCGATCGGCCAGTCATAGGCGTTGGGCAGCTCAACGCAGCCGAGGAAGGGCATGAGAAAACCCCAATAGACGCCCTCGCAGCCATCGCCGCAATCGGCAACGCCACGGTTCCTGAGCGCGAGCAGCTTGCCGTCCTTGCTCGCCGCAACCTCGATGTCGTGGATCTGGTCGCGCTCCTGGCTCACCGCCATCAGGTGCTCCTGGCGCGATTCGACCCAGCGGATCGGGCGCTTCAGCTCGCGCGTCAGATAGGCGACCAGCATCGGCTCGCGATAGAATGGCGCCTTCACGCCGAATCCGCCGCCCTGGTCGCGCGGCGCGATGACCCGGATCTTCTCCGCCGGAATTTCAAGGATGTCGGAGAGCGCAAGGCGGTCGATGTGCGGCCGTTGGGTCGTGATATAGGCGGTCAGCCCATCGGAATCGTCCCATGACATCAGTGCGCCACGAGTTTCCATCGGGGTCACGCCGCAGCGATGGGTCTTGAATCGCTGGCGCACGACGACGTCCGCGCTCTTGAAGATGCGATCGACCTCGGCGTCGTTCTTCTCGGCCTCGGCGCCGCCGGTGAACGTCATCTGAAAAATGACGTTGTCCGGCCACTCGTCATGGACGCGGTTCGACTTGTCGGCGAGGGCCTTTTCCGGATCGCCGATATAGGGCAATGGCTCGTACTCCGCGCGCACCAACTCGGCGGCATCGGCGGCCACGTATTTGTCGCGCGCGACAATGGCCGCGATCGGCTCGCCGTGGAACTTCACCTTGCCGACCGCGAGTGGCCAGTGCTTCGGATAATTGGCGGCCAGCGCCGGCTGCACGACCGGCTGCGGCATCGGCTTGATCTTGGTTTTGATATCCTCGCCGGTCACCACCATGACGACGCCGGGCAGGGCCTTGGCGGCGCTGACTTCGATCTTCTTGATCTTGGCGTGCGCCTGCTCGCTCCGCACGAAGACGAGGTGGAGCGCGCCCGGCATGCTGAGGTCCGCCAGATAGCGGCCCTTGCCGGTGATCAGTCGATGGTCTTCCTTGCGGTTGAATTTGGCGCCGACCCAATTGGCGCCCGGCTTCGTGCTCATGAGTGTCCTGCCTTTCTCGGAGGGCGCGGCTCAGCGCGCGCGCTTCGCGGCGTCGCGCACCGCGTCGATGATGTGGGCATAACCCGTGCAGCGGCAGAGATTGCCCACCAGCCCGGTCCGGATCTCATCGTCGGTCGGATTCGGGTTCACTTTCAGGAACTCGTCCATGTTCATCAGGATGCCCGGGGTGCAGAAACCGCACTGCAGCGCATGGTGGTCGTTGAACGCCTGCTGCAGCGGCGAGAGCTTGCCGTCCTTGGCCAGCCCCTCGATGGTGGTCACGTTGTGGCCATCCGCCTGGCTCGCCAACATGAGGCAGGACTTCACCGCCTCGCCATCGACCTGGACGGTACACGCGCCGCAGACGCCCTCATAGGTGCAGCCGATGTGCGTGCCGGTGAGACTGGCGACCTCGCGGATGAAGTCGGACAGCAGCATGCGCACCGGCACGCTCTGCTCGAAGACCTCGCCGTTGATGGTAATCTTGACCGTCTTGTTCATGTCTCGGTTCCTTCCTAACGGCGCGTCACTGGCCGGCCGCGCGCTTGCTGGCCAGCGCGATCATCTCGCCGCCGAGCGAGCGAATCAGGTTCTTTCGATAGGCGCTGTCGGCCCAGAGATCGCTCTGGGTCTCGAGCTCGGCCGAGGCCTTTTCGGCGGCGGCGGCGATCGCGGCCGCATCGCTCGCCTTCTTGCCGATCAACGCGGCTTCGGCGCCCTTGGCGCGCTTCGGGCCGGTGGCGAGGCCGCCGACCGCGAAGCGGGCCTTCGAAATCGCGCCACCGCCATCGAGTTCCACATACACCGCGACGCCGATGACCGGCAGCGCATCGGTCACGAGGCCCCATTTCTTGTAGGCGCTGCCTGCCTTGGACGGAGCGGCAGGCAAGGTGGTCGCGACCAGCACCTCGTCGTCGGTGCGCGCGGTGTCGAGCGGCCCCTTGATGAACTCGTCCGCAACAAGCGTGCGCTTCTTGCCCGAGGCCGAGATGAGCTCCATCGAGGAGCCGACGCCGAGATTGGCCGCTGGCATGCAGGCCGCCAGATAGTTCCAGCACAGACTGCCGCCGATCGTGCCGCGATTGCGCACCTGGCGATCGCCGACATGGGCAGCCGCGTCACCCAGCGCGCCATAGGCTCCCTTGAGCTTGGCCTCCTTGGCGATCTCGACATAGCGGGTCATCGCGCCGATGCGAACGCCCGCGCCGGAGGCGCTGACGCCCTTCAGATCCTTCACGGCCTGGAGGTCGATCACGCAGCGCGGCCGTACCAGGCGCGACTTCATCGCCTGCATCAGGCTCTGCCCGCCGGCCAGGAACAGCGCCTCGCCTGCGTCGTAGCGCGCGGCCGCCTTCAGCGCCTCATCGATCGAGGCCGGCCGCTGATAGTCTTCAATGACTGCTGGATACATGGTCTCCCCTCACTCTCGATCGACGCGCTCGGCGCGCCGGAATTGCCGTGCTTGCAGCCTCTAGCCGGCGAAGCGCGGCTCAGGCACGCCGCGAATGCCAAGGCCGGTGACCTTGAAGAGGCCACCCGCCAAGAATTGCGGCTTCACTTCCTTGATGAACAGCTCGTGGACGGCGGGGTGCTTCACGCGCGCCATCGACGTGACATAGAGCTCGTCAAGATTCGGCCCGCCGAACATGACGCTCGTGAGATTGCGAACCGGCATCCCGATGCGCCGATCGACCGACCCGTCCGGGCGATAGCGGATCAACTCGCCGCCAATGACCATCGCATTCCACACGCAGCCCTCGGCATCGACGGTCGAGCCGTCATAGACGCCGCGTTCATCCTTCGATGAGGCGAAGTCGCGCTTGTTCGACATCGTTCCGGTCTTGATGTCGTAGTCATAGGCCCACATAACGTTCTGGAACGTGTCGGCGAAATAGAAGGTCTTGTCGTCCGGGCTCCAGCACGGTCCGTTCGAGCAGATGATGCCGCCATCGACCTTGGTGATCTTGAGGTCCGGATCGAGGCGCCAGAGGCCACAGGCCTTCAGCTCTTCCTTGTCGTCCATGCCGCCGGCAAAGAACCGGCCCTTTCGGTCGCACTTTCCATCGTTAAGCCGGGTGCGCGGCTGGTCGGCATCTACGAGCTGGATGAGGTCGCACTTGCCGGTCTTGAAATCGAAAAAATAGAAGCCGTCGTCCATGGCGAGCACGGCGCCGCCGTTCTTGCGCAGCGCCATCGAGCCGATGTCCTTGTCGATCATCCAGTTCTCGACCTTGCCGGTCTTCGGGTCCATGCGCCAGATGGCCGGCCGGCCGACCCGGCGGCCGGTGCAATCGAGCCAGTAGAAGCGCTGTTCCTCGACGTCCCAGATCGGGCCCTCGCCCAGATGGTTCTCGCAATCGAGCAGGCACTCAATCCGGACGGTCATGAACTCTCCCTGGAGGTTATGGTTCTAGGCCGCGCGATTTTGCCGGCGCTCCGACGAACGCCCAAGTTAGACTGGATTTGTTTGGCGCGACAGATTATCGCGTTGGTTGTACGAAATTGCGGTGTTCCAGGCTACCCCTCGCCATGCGTGTCCTCGTCATCCAGCACCACAGCAATTCCGGTATGGGCCACCTTGTCGCACCCGCCGCGTTACGGGGTGTCGAATGGGGGTTCGTGTTCCCGCTGGAGCGGGGCGACCCAATCCCCGAAGCGACCGGTGGCCATGACGGCCTCGTCATTTTTGGCGGCGTGCCGCACGCCAATGACGACGCGCGGTATCCCTATCTCAAGCAGATTTGTGCGCTGATCGAGGAGTTCCACAACGAGCGGAAGCCGGTGCTCGGCATCTGCCTCGGCTCCCAACTGGTCGCGCGCACCTTCCGCGGGAAGGTCTATAAGGCCGAGCAGTCGGAAATCGGGTTCTATGGCCTTGGCCTCACCGCGGAGGGAGAGGACGACCCGCTCCTTCGCGGGCGGGCGCCAAACCCGGTGCACCTGATCGAGTTTCACTACGACACATTCGAGCTGCCGCGCGGCGCATCCCAGCTCATGACGGGCGCGCCCTACGCACCGGTGCAAGCCTTCCGGATGGGCGAGACGACCTATGCCTTTCAACCGCATTTCGAGGCAACGCCCGAGCAGTTCCGGGAGTGGCTGGTCAACGCCAAGAATTGGGTGGATCGCGAGCATCCGCATTTACCCGCCGTGGCCGAGGCGCAGCTCGCCCAGCATGCCGAGGGCGCTCGCGACTTTGCCCACGGCGTCGGCGGTGCGTGGTTTGACCTCGTCGCGGCGCGACGCAAGGATTAACGAGGAGGGAAAGCGATGGCAGCGATCAAGCCACTCGGGTTGGATCACGTCGTCCTTCGGGTTGCAGATGTTGAGCGCGCCCGCGCCTGGTATGCGGCGGTGCTGGGCTGCAAGGTCGAGCGCATGCTGCCGAGCTTCGGTCTCACCCAGCTCCGCACGGGCTCGACGCTGATCGACCTGCTCGATATCAAAGGCCCCATCGGCAAGAAGGGCGGCGCGGGCCCCGGCACGAAGCGGCGCAACATGGACCACTTCTGCATGCAGCTCGAGCGCTTTGATGAGAAGAAAATCGTCGCACACCTGAAGAAGTGCGGCATCGAGCCCGGCAAGGTCGAGCGGCGCTATGGCGCGTTGGGCCATGGCCCCTCGATGTATCTGTCCGATCCGGACGGCAACACGCTCGAGCTCAAGGGGCCGCCGGATGCCGATCAGACCGAGAAGATGCCGGACGCCATCTGGCCCGGTCGGCGCAAGCGCGCCCGATAGCTGACGCGGATGGCGGCGCAGGACGTCATCCTCCGCGAGGTCACCGTACGGCAAGGGGGCGAGACGCTGATCGAGCGCGTCAGCCTGAGCGCCAATGCCGGCGTTACCACCGTGCTGCTCGGCACGACCGACAGCGGGGCCACGACCACGATCAAGGCGGTCGCGGGCCTCGTGCGCGTGAACGAAGGTCGTATTGCGGTCGGCGGCGTCGACGTCACCCGGGCCCGCGCGGGCCGCCGAAACGTGGCGGTGGTGTTCGAGGGCCACACCCTCTTTCCGCACATGACGATCTACGAGAACGTGGCCTACCCGTTGCGGGTGGCGCGGCTTGAGGCAGGCGAGATCGAGCGACGCGTGGGTGTGATCGCCGAGCGGCTGGGCATTTCGAAGGTGCTGAACGAGAGGCCTCGCCGCATCGACGAGAGCATCAGACGGCGAGCGGGTTTGGCCCGTGCGATCGTGCGGGCGCCGGGGGCCTATCTGCTCGATCGGACCCTCGCCAGCCTTGATGATGATTTTCGCGGCGCCGCGCGCGAGGCGATCGGTTTCCTGCGGGCGCAGGAGCACGCGACGATCCTGATGCCATCGGCCGATGCCGTCGAGGCGATGCAACTGGCGGATCGAGTGGTTGTGATGGCGAACGGCGGCGTGCTTCAAGAAGGTCCGGCAGACGAAGTGCGCCTGCGGCCTCTATCGCTCGCGGTCGCGGAGCTGGCTTCGGCACCCGTGTTCGCTTTTCAAGAGGGCGTCGTGCTGGCGATCGAGCCGGGCAGTCTACGTGTGCGCTTGAACGATGGGGTTACCCTAGCGCTCCCCATCAAACCGCGCGATGTCGAGCAGGGCGAGCGGGTCACCGTTGCCACTCCCCGAAGCGCGCTCAAGGACGGCGGATGGGGGGCGCTTGAGCCGGGCATGGCATTGCTCTTCGATTCAGCCGGGGTTGCGCTCCACGCGCCGGCCGAGACGTAGACCTATTTCGGTCGGACCTTGTCGAGCCTGGCGCGGGCGTCTTCGCGCAGCCTGAACTTCTGAACCTTGCCCGTCGGAGTCATCGGCAGCGCTTCCACGTAGAACACGTGGCGCGGAAGCTTGAAGCTCGCGATACGTCCCTTGCAGTGCGCGATCAGTTCGTTCTCATTTGCTTGCGGAACGCTGGCCTTGGGCACGACAAACGCTACAGCGACCTCGCCCAATCGCTCGTCCGGAATCCCGATGACGGCGACCTGAGCCACAGCCGCATGGCCCATCAGGAACGCCTCGATCTCGGCCGGCGAGACGTTCTCGCCGCCCACTTTGAGAACGTCCTTGTAGCGCCCGAGGAAGCGCAGATGGCCGTCGGCACGCAGCACGCCCATGTCGCCGGTGTGCAACCAGCCGGCCTCGTCGATGACCGCGCGCGTGGCCTCGGGCTGTCGGTAATAGCCCGGTGTGATCATGTAGCCGCGGACCAGAATCTCGCCCGGTACGCCGGTGAGCTGATCGCCGCCGGTCGCGGGATCGACGATCCGAATCTCATAGCCCGCCATCGGATAGCCGGAGGCCGCGCAGCGCTGCTCCTCGCTCGAGCCCGGAAACGACATCGTCGCAAAGGCCCAGGATTCGGTCAGCCCCCAACCCGAGACGGTGGGGCAAAGCGTGCGTTGGGCGGCCTCAGCGATTGGCAACGAGCTCTCCATGCCGACCGCCAAGGTGCCGAGCCTTAGACTCGAAATATCACGCGGGTGGCGCTCCTGCGCCAGCATCAGGTCGCGGTAGAACGTGTCGAAGCCATGCAAAATAGTCGCGCGCTCGGCCTCGGCCAGCCTCAGGCATTCGTCGGGGTCGAAGGCATCGACCAGCACCTGTCTGGCGCCCGCCAGCGCGCTGACCAGCACGCAGTCGCTGAGCCCGTAAAGATGAAACACGGGCAGATAGGTCATCACCGTGTCAGCCTCGGTCAAGCCGAGCCGGTTGGCATGATCGGTCAAGGTGCGCAGACACCGATGGGTGTGCATTACGCCTTTCGGGTCGCCGGTCGTTCCTGAGGTATAGGCGATAAGAAAGACACCATCGGGGTCGACCGCAGCGGCCCGGGTTTCGAGGTCTCCGTGCGTGACGTAACCTGCCTTCTCCAGAAGCTCCGACCAGGCGATGGCACCGGGCGGCACGCCCGCACCGAGCACGATCACCCGCTTCAGATCGGAAAAGGCTGCGAAGGTCGAAGTGTCATGATCGAGCTCCGGCAGAAGCTCACGCGCCATGGCGAGATAGTTCACCGGGCCCGAGCGCTCGAGCAGGACCAATGTAGCGCTATTCGAGTGGCGGATGGTGAAGCCCGCGTCGTGACTGCGATAGCGCGTGTTGAGCGGCACGACCACGCCGCCGATGCGCGCGATCGCGTAAATCAGGAACAAATGCTCGGGCCGGTTGGTCAGCCAGGTCGCGACATGCTCGCCCGGGGCGACGCCCAGCGCCATGAGGCCGCGCGCGACGCGGTCGACCTCGGCCGAGAACGCGGCGTGGCTCCAGCGCCGGCCTTCGAACACGAGGGCCTCGCGCTCACCAAAGCGCCGCGCTGCCGAAGCCGGCAGGTCTCCAACCGTGCCTTTGGGAAACCAGTCCTGCATGCCTGCACTCGACGCTTCCGGCGGTTGACGCTCGGTAGTCAGGCCCTCAAGCTAGCCGAGAGCACCGAATGGAGGGAAGGGATGGCCAAGGGCGATCCGAAAGACGTCGTGAACAAATTTCTGAAGGCGATCAAGAAGGGCGATGGCGCGACCATGATCTCATTGCTCGCCGATGACGCCGAGGTCGTGCTGCCCGGATCGTTCAAGGTTCCGTGGTCAGGCCGTTGGCAGGGCAAGGACAGCATCGGCCAGTGTTTCCGCATTGTAGGCGAGTTTCTCGACATTCGCGGGCACGACGTCAAGCTCATGATCGGCGAGGGCGAGCACGTCATGGTGCTGATCTATGAGACGACCGTTGCGCGCAACACCGGGCGCGTGCTCCACCAGGAGACCATTTGGCTGTTCCGTATCACCAAGGGGCTGATCCGCCATTGGCAGGCGTTCGAGGACAGTGAGCAAATCGCCTGGGTCTGGGATGACAGGGCGCGGGCCTGGAGCGCGCCGGCCGGCGGCGGCAAGCCCGGCTGAATTGGCGGCGTCGATCCCGATGACTATACTTTACCAAGGAACTGAGGAGACCGATTGATGCGCAAGGTCGTGATCGCCGGCACCGGCATGACCGAATTCGGCAAGTTCATGGATGCGACGCTCCGCTCGCTCTCCGAGCTCGCGATCTCGAAGGCCCTGGCCGATGCCGACACCAAGGTCGGCGACGTCGGCATGGTGTTCTTTGGCAATGCCGCGGGCGGCCTCCTGAACGGGCAGGAGTGCGTGCGCGGGCAGGTGGCGACGCGCCATGCCGGGTTGCTCGGCAAGCCAATTATCAACGTGGAGAACGCCTGCGCCTCCTCTTCGACCGCGTTTCACCTGGCTTGGCTCTCGGTCGCGGCAGGCCAGTGCGACATCGCGCTTGCTGTGGGTGCCGAGAAGATGTCGAACGAGGATAAGACGGTCGCCATGAAGGCGCTGGAGGCGGCAGCCGATCGCACCGAGCTCGAGATGCTGAAACTGCGCATCACGCCGGATGGCTCGGGCGCCGGCTCGGTGTTCATGGATCTCTATTCGGACCTCGCCAAGCGCTACATGCAGCGCTCGGGCGCGAGCGCGCGCGACTTCGCGGCGGTCTCGGCCAAGCAGCGGAAAGCGGGGGCGCTCAACCCGCTGGCGCAGTTCAAGAAGGAGGTCACCGTCGAGGAGGTGTTGGGCAGCCGCATGATCGCGCCGCCCTTGACTCTCATGATGTGCTCGCCGGTGGGTGACGGGGCGGCGGCCCTTGTGCTGATGAGCGAGGAGATGGCGGCGAGGCGCAGTGTGCAGCCGGTCGAGGTGCTCGCCACGCAGATTCGCTCGGGCACCGGCGACGATCCGGACACGCCGGCCTGCGCGACCACGGCGGCGCGCGCGGCCTATGAGCAGGCCGGCATCGGCCCCGACGATGTGAGCGTGGCCGAGATCCATGACGCGGCGGCGCCGGCGGAATTGATCCTGTCGGAGCAGCTCGGCTTCTGCAAGCCAGGCGAGGCGGTGAAATTGCTGCGTTCGGGCCGTACTTCCTTGGGCGGCGCCATGCCGATCAATCCGAGCGGCGGCCTGATCAGCAAGGGCCACCCGGTTGGTGCGACCGGGGCGGCCCAGCTCGTCGAGCTGTGCGACCAGCTGCGCGGTCGCTCAGGCGCCCGCCAACGCGAGGGCGCGCGCCTGGCACTCGCGGAGAATGGCGGCGGCTGGATCGGCAACGACGCGGCCACCGCGACGGTGACCATCCTGGGCGCCCGCCGGCACTGAGGGTCGTTACTTGCCAGTGTAACGGGGTTGCCGCTTCTCGAGGAAGGCGGCGACACCCTCCTTCATGTCGTCCGAGGTCCAGTGCAGGTCGCCCATCATGTGCTCGAGGCGGATGGCGCTCTCGATCGGCTGCTCCAGACCGTCCTGCACCAGGCGCTTCATGCGCCGTAGAGTAAGGGGGCTCTTGGCGGCAAGGTTGGCGACGAGCGCGTCAACCGTTTCGGTCAGTCGCTCGGCCGGCACCACCTCGTTGACGAGGCCGGCCTCCTGCCACCATGACACGGGCCGGTGCTCACCGGTGTAGAACATCTGCTTGGCACGATTAACGCCGATCTTGCGCGGCAGGCGAGCGCTCGCTCCGCCACCCGGCACGAAGCCATAGGTCGCGTGCGCATCGCCGATCTTCGCGCTTTCCGCTGCAATCACGAGGTCGCAGCAGAGGATGATTTCGAGGCCACCTGCGAGCGCGATGCCGTTCACCGCCGCGATCACCGGCAGGGGCAATTGCTCGAGCCGGAGCAGCACTTGATTCAAGCGCTCGAGGAACCGGCTGCGCTCGTCATGCGGCTTACCGCTGGCCGAGCGCTGGACGAACGCGATGTCGCCGCCAGCGCAAAACGCCCGCCCGCGCCCCGTGATCACCAGCGCGCGCACGCTCTCGTCCGATTCGACGAGGTCGAGCGCGTCGTCGATCTCCTCGACCATGTGGGGCTCGAAGGCGTTCATGACCTCGGGCCGGTTGAGCGTGAGCCAAAGCGCGGGCCCGCGCCGTTCGAGCTCGATGGTGGTGAAGGCCATGGCATTGGCTCCTTGCTGATCCGCACGCTCCGCGCTCTATAGTGGCGGCACAGGCGGCGGCGACAATAATGAAATGGCGGGAGCCCGATGAGCGAGCTGTTCAATCTGGAGGGACGGGTTGCGCTGATCACGGGCGCTGGGCAGGGCATCGGGCGCGAAATTGCGCTAGTGTTGGCGGCGCACGGGGCGAACGTCGCGATCAACGATTATAGCCCGACCCGTGCCGAGGAGGCTGCGGCGGCGGTCCGCCCGCAAGGTCGTGAGGTGATCGTCGTGCCGGGGGACGTTACCGACTACCGGGGCGTGCATTCCATGGTGGCAGAGGTTGAGGCGCGCCTTGGCCGGCTTGACATCCTGGTCAACAACGCCGGCAATGCCGGGGCGCTGAAGGCACTCGGCGACTGGAAGCCGTTCTGGGAAACCGAGCCGGATGAATGGCACCATTGGCTCGGCGTCAATCTCGATGGCGTGCTCAATTGCTGCCGGGCAGCGCTTCCCGGCATGATCGAGCGACGCTTCGGCCGGCTTATCCTCGTCTCGTCGGACGCGGGGCGTGTGGGCGAGCCGCACTTCGCGGTCTACTCCGCCGCCAAGGCCGGCGCGATGGGCTTGATGCGCGCGCTGGCGAAGGCGGGCGGCCGCCATGGCATCACCGCCAACTCGATCGCGCTCGGGGGTGTCGATACGCCGGGCGCCCAGTCCATCCTGACCGATGATGCGGCCATCAGGCGCATGCTGAGCCACTATGTGATCCGGCGCGTCGGGCGACCTTCCGATGCCGCCGCCATGGTGCTATTGCTCGCCTCGGACGCGGGCGAGTGGATCACCGGGCAGACCTATCCGGTCAATGGCGGCTACTCGTTCGCGCAATAGAAGACAGAAGGGAGAGTACGCCATGGCCGACGCCGCGGTGCTGCACGAGGCGAGGGACGGCGTTGGGCTGATCACCATCAACCGGCCGAAGACGCTAAATGCGCTCGACATCGCCACCTTGAACGCGCTTGAAGCCGCGCTCGGCGCGCTGGAAGCCGATAAATCGGTCCGCGTCGTCGTCATCACCGGCGCCGGTGAGCGCGCCTTCGTTGCGGGCGGCGACATCGCGGATCTCAACTCACGGCGCGGCCTCGCGCATTATCAGGAGTTTGCTGAGGTCATCCATCGCGTGTTTCGCAGGGTCGAGGCGTGCGACAAGCCGACGATCGCGGCGGTCAATGGTTGGGCGCTCGGCGGCGGCGCGGAGTTGCTGCTCTGCACTGACATTCGCCTGGTTGCCGACACGGCGACGATCGGCGTGCCGGAGATCACGCTCGGCCTTTTCCCGGGCGCCGGCGGCAGCCAGCGCCTGATCCGGCAGACTCCGCTCTGCCGCGCCAAGGAGCTGATGTTCACCGGTGACCGGCTCTCGGCGGAGGAGGCGGTCGCGCTCGGGCTTGCCAACCGCGTGGTGGCGCAGGCCAAGCTGATGGACGAGACCATGGCGCTGGCCAGGCGCATCGCCGAGAAATCCCCGCTCGTGCTGAAGCTCCTGAAGCGCGCGGTGCGCGATGGGCTCGAAATGCCGCTGCCGGTCGCGCTCTCCCACGAGCAAGCGGTGATCGGCCTGGTGCTCGATAGCGACGATGCGCACGAGGGCTGCAGCGCGTTCCTAGAGAAACGTCCGGCGCAGTTCAAGGGCCGCTGACTGCAACAGCATTCATGATTGCCTCTCCACCCCATCCTTCGACAAGCTCAGGATGATGCCGTAAACCGACACTAGGACCTCGTGCTGAGCCTGTCGAAGCATGGGGGCAGAGATGTTCCGATGGATTTCCGCCTCAATGACGAACAGCAGATGATGGTCGAGACCGCGCGGCGCGTCGGCGCCGATTACGGGCTCGACTATTGGCGCGCGCTCGACCAGAAGGGCGCCTACCCCGAAGAGATGTGGCGCTCGATCTGCAAGGCCGGGCTTTGTGGCGTCGCGCTGCCGACCGAGCACGGCGGCGCCGGGCTCGGCATGACCGACATGGCGCTCGTGATCGAGGCGCTCGCCGCTTCGGGTGCCGGCTCGACGGTCGCGCAGCTTTTCATGCTGAACCCGATCTTCGGCGGCGTCGCGGTCTCAAGGTATGGCAGCGATGCTATGCGGCGCGACCTGCTACCCGGCCTGTGCGACGGCACGGTGCAGTTTTGTATGGCGCTGACCGAGCCTGACGCTGGCACGAACAGCCTTGAGGTGCGCACCTTCGCCAGCGCGGACGGCAATGGCTGGGTGCTCAACGGGCGCAAGATCTGGATTTCGGCCGTGCCGGCGGCGCAGAAGATGCTGGTGGTCGCGCGCACGAAGAAGCGCGAGGAGGTCAGCCGCAAGACCGACGGCATCTCCCTGTTCCTGATCGATGTCGCGCGCGAAGGGCTGAGCCATCAGGCGATCGACAAGCTCGGCACGCGCTGCGTGCCCGCCTCGAACGTCTATTTCGACAATGTGCGCATTCAGGGCGATGAGCTGATCGGCGTGCTCCATGGCGGCTGGAAGCAGCTTCTGGATGTGCTCAACACCGAGCGGATCGTGACGACAGCGGGGCTCGTCGGCACGGTCGAGCTCGCGCTGAAATTGGCGGTCGAGTACGCCAATGAACGGAAGGTGTTCGGGGATAAGCCGATCTCGTCTTACCAAGGCCTGCAGTATCCGCTGGCCCAGGCCTTTGCCGAAGCGCAATGCGCGCGCGTGATGAACTACAAGGCCGCGACCCAGTGCGATCAGGGCCTCGACTATGGCAGCGAGGCCAATATCGGCAAGCTGATCGCGGCCCAGGCTTGTGCGGACGCCACCGAGCGCGCAATGCAGGCCATGGGCGGCATGGGCTATGCCAAGGAGATGCACGTCGAGCGGCTGTGGCGCGATTGCCGGCTCTTCCGCTTCGCGCCGATCTCGGAGGAGATGATCTTGAACTTCATCGCCCAGCACGACCTTGGCATGGCGCGGTCGTATTGAATATTTCCCGTCATTCCCGCGAAAGCGGGAATCCATGGTTAAGCGGGCTCAGCATGCGGCGCGATAGATTCCGGCTCGCAAGCCTCGCGACCGAAGACCTTCGGTCTTCGGGCTCGTCTAACGGCCGGAATGACAGAGATCTTCGACTACGCGTCAGGACAGATCGGCGTCCGTAAACCGCTGATCCATCTGACGCGCCGGCTGGTCGCAGCCATTGGTGCCGACGATCTTGGCCGGCACGCCGGCGACGGTGACGCAACGCGGCACATTCTCGAGCACCACGCTGCCGGCGCCGACGCGGGAATACTCACCGATCTCGATATTGCCAAGCAGCTTGGCGCCCGCGCCGAGCATGGCGCCACGGCGCACCTTCGGGTGCCGATCGCCGCTTTCCTTGCCGGTGCCGCCGAGCGTCACCTCGTGCAGCATCGAGACGTCATCGTCGACCACCGCGGTCTCGCCGATCACGACCCCGGTCGCGTGGTCGATCATGATGCCTCGACCGAGACGCGCGGCGGGGTGAATGTCCGCGCCGAACACCTCGGAGATCCGCGCCTGTAGGAACATCGCTATCGCCTGATGGCCGTTGTTCCACATCCAGTGCGCGACGCGCGAGGCCTCGAGCGCCTGGAAGCCCTTGAAGTAGAGGAGGGGCTGGAGCAGCCATTTGCAGGCGGGGTCGCGCTCCTTCACCGCCATCAGATCGGCGCGCACGGCATTGCCGATGTCCGGGTCGGCCGCGAAGGCCTCGTCGAACGGCTGGCGCAGCAGCATGGCGCGCACCTCGGCGCTGCCGAGCTTCTGCGCCAGATGGAAGCTCAGCGCGTTCTCGAAGCGGTCGTGGTTGAGTATGGTCGCGTGCAGGAAGCTCGCGAGAATGGGCTCGCGGGCCGCCATGTCGGCCGCCTCATTGCGCACGGTGACCCAGATCGGGTCATGGACGGCGACCTTGTGGGCGGTTTTCTGCATCGGGCAATCCCCGGTAAGTTTTCGTAACTGGTACTATCCTAATAGATAGCCCACCCGGCCGTCGATTCAATTGGCCTGTCGTTTACCATGTCGGGATGCAATTGCTCGTGAGCCCGCCATCGACGATGAGCTCCGCGCCCGTGATGTAGCTGGCGTCGTCGGAGGCCAAGAAGGCCGCGGCTTTTGCGATCTCGAACGGGTCGCCCATGCGCCCCAAGGGGATCATGTTGTGGCGCTCGGCCCGGATGCGCTCGATCTCCTCGGGCGTGTGATGGGGCTTCAGGGGCTCGTTGATCAGGGGCGTGTCGATCACGCCCGGCAGCACCACATTCGCGCGAACGCCCTTGCGCGCATATTCGAGCGCGATCGAGCGCGTGAGCTGGAGGATCGCAGCCTTCGAGGTGTTGTAGGCAAGGGCGGGCGTGCCCCAGGCGCGGATCGCTGCGACCGATGAGATGTTCACGATCGCGCCCTTGCCCTGGCGCTCCATCACCGGCAGCACGTGCTTGCAAGTGAGGTACATGCTCTTGACGTTGGTGTCGATCACGCGATCCCAGATGGGCTCAGGCAGCGCCACGGGCCCGTCGAGATCGAGAATGCCGACATTGTTGTGCAGCACGTCGATGCGACCGAAGGCCTGGACACAATCCTGCACCATGCGGGCAAGCGCCTCGGAGTTCGTCACGTCGCATACGGCGCCGACCACCGTGTTGCCTTCGCGCTTGATGATCGCCTCGGTATCGGCCAACGCCGCCCGGTTGATGTCGAGCGCATAGACCCTGGCGCCCTCGCGCGCGTAGTGAATGGCGCAGGCCTTGCCATTGCCCATGCCGGGTCCACTGGCGCCCGCGCCCGTGACGATTGCGACCTTGCCCTCGAGCCGACCGGCCATGCCGATGCTCCCGTACCCAATCTGCCCGCTTCATCGCCGGGCCGGCCTCAGGCATATATCGGAACCCGCCACGCGGTCCAGGGGAGGCCCCGATGCTCTACGGCCTGATGCAGGACGTGCCGCTGATGATCAGCGCACTGATCGACTATGCGGCGCGCTATCACGGCCGGCGCGAGATCGTGTCGCGCTCGGTCGAAGGCCCGATCCATCGCTATACCTACGCCGAGGCAGAGGCGCGCGCGAAGCAGCTGGCGAACGCCCTCGTGCGGCTGGGGGTCAAGCCGGGCGACCGAGTGGGCTCGCTCGCCTGGAACACCTGGCGCCATTTCGAGATGTTCTACGGCGTTTCGGGTCACGGCGCCGTGCTCCACACCGTTAACCCCAGGCTCTTCGCCGAGCAGATCGTCTACATCATCAATCACGCCGAGGATCGCTTCGTCTTCCTCGATCTCTCCTTCGTCGCGCTGGTTGAGGGCATCGCCGACAGGCTGGCCACCGTCAAGGGCTTCGTCATCATGACCGACGAGGCTCACATGCCGGCGACCACACTGAAGAACGCGCGCTGCTATGAGACGCTGCTCAAGGCCGAGCGGCCGGACTATGCGTGGCCGCGTTTCGATGAGCGCGCGGCGTCGTCGCTCTGCTACACCTCGGGCACGACCGGCAATCCCAAGGGCGTGCTCTACAGCCACCGCTCGACCCTCTTGCACGCCATGGCGGCCTGTCAGAACAGCGCGATGGCGCTCTCGGCCATGGATTCAGTCATGCCGATCGCGCCGATGTACCACGGCAATGCCTGGTCGCTGCCCTATCTTGCCGCCATGACCGGCTGCAAGCTTGTGCTGCCCGGTCCCAAGATGGACGGCGCCAGCATCGAAGAGCTGATCAATGCCGAGGGCGTAACCTTCTCGGTCGCGGTGCCGACGGTCTTCACCATGCTGCTCGAGCATCTCGAGAGGTCAGGCCGCAAGGTGCCGAGCCTCGATCGCGTGGCCATCGGCGGGTCGGCCGTGCCCGCGAGCATGATCGAGACCTTCCGCGAGGCCTATGGCGTGACCGTCGTGCAGATCTGGGGCATGACCGAGACCAGCCCGCTCGGCACCATGGCAACCGTGACGCCTGAGGTCGCGGCCTTGTCAGAGACAGAGCGGCGCGCGGTGCTGGCGAAGCAGGGGCGGGTGCAGTTCGGCCTCGAGCTCAAGATCATCGGGCAGGATGGCGAGACCGTGCCGCGCGATGGCACGACCTTCGGCGACATGTGGGTCAGGAGCTCTTGGGCCGCCTCGGGCTATTTCAAGGGCGAGGGCGGCGCGAAGCTTGACAATGACGGATTCTTCCCGACCGGCGATGTCGCGACCCTCGATGAGCACGGCTATATGCGCATCACCGACCGTACCAAGGACGTGATCAAATCGGGTGGGGAGTGGATCTCCTCCATCGATCTGGAGAACGCCGCGGTCGGCCATGAGGACGTGAAGCAGGCGGCGGTGATCGGCGTCCACCACCCGAAGTGGGAGGAGCGGCCGCTCTTGATCGTCGTGTCGAAGGAGGGGCGTAGCCCAAGCAGGGAAGCGCTGCTCGATCATTTGCGCCCGCGGGTCGCGAAGTGGTGGCTCCCGGATGACGTGGTGTTCGTCAAGGAGCTGCCGCTGACCGCGACCGGCAAGATCCAGAAATCCCGCCTGCGTGAGATGTTCGCCGACTATCGCTTGCCCGACGTTTGAGCGAGCTGGAGCACGAAGTCGCGCAGCCGGACGCCTTCCCGGGCGCCCGCGCTCGCGGCCAAACGATTGACGCGCGAGAGCACGCCGGTCTCCCAGGTCGAGCGCGCATCGCCGATGCGCGCCGAGGCGGCGGCAACGGTCGCGCCGATCACGCCCAGTGCATCTAGCGCCGGCAGACGACTGACGCCCGCCTGATCCATGCCGATGCCAGCATCGTTGAAGAAGGCGGCGAAGGGCGGGCCTTTGACAATGTGATCCGGTCTACCGGCAAGGAGCGCGCCGTGCGAGCCGGTGATCATGATGCGACCAGCATCGTCGATGCTCATCAGGGCGGAGGAATCGATGCCCCAGATCTCGGGCTCGCCGGGCTCTGCACGCAGCAGCATGTGGGCCTCCGCATAGGACGGTGGCTTGGCGCTGCGTGGCGCGGCGTTCTTCATGCGCGCAGCGGCACCGTGCACCGGCTGGCCCGGTGCGCAGCCGAGCACCTTTGCCGTCTCATTGACCCGGCTGACGACGCCGCGACGCGCAATGTCGGCGCCATCGGCAATTCGCGCGGTGAGGTAGCCGATCGTCGCGGCTGGAATGCCGAGCTGATCCAAATAGGGCAAGGAGGCGACGCCCGCCTGATCCTTGCCGACACCGGCGTCGTTGAAGGTGACGCCGAGCACGTACGCTTTGGCCGCAAGATAGCCGGGATAGACGCCGCCATGGGAACCGGTAATGACGACCTGGCCGGC
>VGET01000011.1 GCA_016869195.1 Alphaproteobacteria bacterium
CAAATCGATGTGGCCGAGCAGGATCACCATCATGGCGCCGGCCGCCAGCACGCCGAAATAAGACGCGATCTGGAGCTGCTGGAGCAGGTATTTGTCGGTCAGCGTCTGCGGGAACATCGATGCGCCGACAAAATAGATGATGAGGATCAGAATCCCGGTGAACAGCAGCGGCCGGTCGATGCGCTGAATGAGGCTCATCGTCAGCTCATCACATCCAGGCGGTTGCGGATGCCGATGAGTCGAAGCGCGCTCGCCATCAGCGTGAAGATGAGCACGGCGCCCTGGAACAGCGGCTGGGCCAGGGAAGGCACACCGCTGAACAGCAGCACGCTGTTGATGATGCGCAGCACATAGGCGCCGAAGATCGAGCCGACCACGCCGCCGGTGCCGCCAAACAGCGAGGTGCCGCCGATGACGACGGCCGCGATCGAGTTCAGCGTATAGGTGACGCCGCCATTGGCGTCGCCGCTCAAGGTCTGAAAGCCGAGGAACAGCCCGCCGAGCGAGGCGAAAAACCCGGCGCCCGTATAGGCCAGGAGCCGTGAGCCCTTGATCGGCACGCCGGACATGTAGGCGGCAACCTCGGACGAGCCGACCGCATAGATGCCGCGCCCGAGGATCGAGTTCTTGAGCGGGAGCCAGACCACAAGCACGAGGCCGATGAAAATGAACACGGGCGTTGGAATGACGCCGCCCACCGAATAGGTCAGCGCCTCGCTAACGCTTTCATCGATCGCGCCGCCGGGCGACGGGCGAATAAGCAGCGCGAGCCCGGTATAGACCGCGCCGGTCGCCAAGGTCGCGATGATCGGCTGGATGCGCCCGAACACCACGATCAGGCCATTGATGAGGCCGCAGACACAGCCAACCGCGATCACCGCCACGATGCCGAGCGCGATCTGCCAAGGCGGGCCGGAGAGGAGCTCGGAGCCGACCGAGTTGCTGAGCGCAAGCACCGCGCCGATCGAAAGATCGAGACCGCCAGTCAGCACCGGAAGCGTCTGCCCCATCGCGACCAGCGCGAGCGCGGCGCCCTGATTGGCGGTGGCCTCGAGCGCCAGCATGTTGAAGCGCGGATGGATGATGATGAAGACGATGAGCAGGACGACGAAGAGAATGAGCGCGATCAGCCCGCCGGTGTTGTGCCGCAGCCGAATGACGAGATCAGCCATGGCTTGCGCCCGCGTTGGCCGCCGGCCGCACCCCGAGGTCGACATTCAGCGAAGCCGCGACGATGTTCTGCTCGGTGATGTCATCGCCAATCAGCGTGCGTACAATCTCGCCGCGATAAAGGATCGAGATGCGGTCGCACATGCCGATCAGCTCGTCGTAATCGGTTGAGTAGAACAGGATCGCGGCGCCGTCATCCGCCAGTTTGCGCATCAGCGCGTAGATTTCCTGCTTGGTGCCGACATCGATGCCGCGTGTCGGATCCATCAGCAGCAGGATCTTCGCCTCGGTCATCAGCCATTTGCCGATGACGACCTTCTGCTGATTGCCGCCCGAGAGCGTGCCGACTGCATCGGCGGGCGAGCCGATCTTGATGCGCATGGCATCGATCATCGCATCCACGCGGGTGCTCTCGAGCGACCGATTGATCATGCCTGCCTTGACGAAGCGCTTCAGACTCGCGATCGAAAGATTGTCGCGGATCGACATCGGCAGCATGAGCCCTTCGGTCTTGCGATCCTCAGGGATCATGGCGATCGCGTTCCTGGGCAGCTTCGCCGCGGCCGGGCTGCGCACATTGACCTCGCGCCCATAGAGCTTGATTTTGCCCTTGACGCCCCGCAGCACGCCAAAGAGGCCAAGCAGCACCTCGCGCTGGCCCTGGCCGTCGAGCCCGCCAAGGCCGACGATCTGGCCGGGAGCGACCGAGAAGGAGATGCCGTTCAGCCGATCCTCCCAGCCGAGATTCTCGACCACGAGTGTCGGCTCCGCGCTCGGCCGGTTTGGCCTCTTCGGCGGATAAATCTGCGAAATCTCGCGCCCGATCATGAGCTGAACGATCTGCTCGGGCGTGCGCTCCCCTTGCTTGAAGGTCTGGATGTAGCGGCTGTTGCGGAACACCGTGCAGGTATCGGCGATGGCCTCGATCTCGGCCATGCGATGCGAGATGTAGAGAATCGCCGTGCCCTGATCGCGCAGCGCGCGCAGGATGGTAAAGACCTTCTCGACATCGGCCGCCGTCAGCGCCGAGGTCGCCTCGTCCAGAATCAGCAGCTTCGGGTCGCGGCCGAGCGCCTTGGCGATCTCGACCAGCTGCCGGCGCGAGAGCGCCAGATCGCGAACGCGGGAGATCGGGTTCACGTCCTCGCAGCCGACGCGCGCGAGCAGCTCCTCCGCGCGCCGGCGCTGCGCGCGCTGATTAATCAAGCCACGCCGGCCCGGCGGGTTGGTGATGCTGATATTGTCGGCGACGCTCAGATCGGGCATCAGGCTGAGCTCCTGAAAGATGCACACGATCCCGGCGCGCGTGGCGTCGACCGGAGAGAGGTGTTCGATTTCCTTGCCTTCGAGCACCATGCGGCCGGTATCGGCACGGGTGACGCCCGACATGATCTTGATCAGGGTGCTCTTGCCCGCGCCGTTTTCGCCCAATATGGCGTGGATACTATGGCGCTCGCAGGCGAAATCGACGTCGTCCAACGCCGTCACGCCGCCATAGCGTTTGGTGATGCCCTCCATGCTGAGGAAGGCATTTGGTAAGGCGGGGTTGACCTCGGCCGTGGCCGTCATGGCCGGCCCGCGCGGCATGGTGCCCACGGCCACCACGCCACATACGGGTAGGTTCTGCGCCCGCGGCGCGGAATGGCCATGAAATTCACCTGGCTAGACCGGTGGCCGCAGCCGGGCTTGCCCGACCGCGGCCACCGTTTCGTGCCTTGGGTGTTGTCGCTGTTCTGCTTGAACAGCTCGTCGGGCGTCAGCGGTTTGAAACACGCCGGATAGCCCGTGCCGGTGTTGAAGCTCGCCGGCAGGTCGGGGAAATAGTGCTCGCCCGCCTTCATGTCGGCGCCCAACACGCCCGTGCTCGGCAGCGCAACCAGCACCGGCAGCTCATGACCCTGCAGGAGCTTCACCGCGCCGTCCATCGCCACGGCGCTCATCGCCGGGTGCTGCTCGACCGAGATGAAGGGGACCTTGTTCTCAACCGCCATGCGGCGTGTGCCGTTCTCGCCATCGAGACCCATCGGCACCATCTCGTGGCCCGCGGCCTTGAATGCGTTGATCACGCCCTGGCCGCCGTGCTGAGACATCACGGCGTCGAACTTGCCGTGCGCCGCGAGCGCATCGGCGACGACCTTTTGCACTGTGCCGGTGTCCCAATTGCCGACCACGGTGACGATCTCGACGCCTTCGCGATCGAACACCTTGTGCATGCCGATCGAGCGGTCGCGGTCGACCGAGTTGCCGGGCAGGCCACGCACCTCGAGCACACGAATGCCCTTGGTTTTGCCAGCGGCTTCGAGCTGGGCCCAGACGTACTTGCCCTTGGTCTCCTCGAACTCGATCTGCTTCTGATTGACCTGGAACACCTTGTCGGTGTCGAGGATGTTGTCGAACGGCACGAGCACGGTGCCGGTACGCTCGGCGCGTTTGATCACGGCGTCGAACGCCGTTGGGTTGACCGCGATGAAGGAGATGGCGTCGAAGCCGGCCGCGATGAAGTTGTCGATCGCAGCGATCTGGGCGGCAACGTCCGCGCCCGTGCTGACAACCTTGAGCTCCTTGATGTTGGCCGCGTTCTCCGGCCGCGCGGCCCAGGCCTTCAGGCTCTAGATCATCTGAATGCGCCAGTCATTGCCGGCGAAACCATTGACCAGCGCGAGGCGATAAGGGCCTTCCTTCGCCGGATAGCTGATCATCTTGGTCGAATCTTCCCAGGGCCGGAAGCAATCGGGAACCGGGTTCGGCTTCGCATCGGCCCAGGCCGAGCCGACCGACACAGAGATCGCAACGGCCAGCGCGGCGGTCGCGACGACGAGCTTTCTTGGCAGCTTGGTCATCTTGTTCCTCCCTTGAAGGGCGTCGCACCCTTGAGGGTGGCTAGAGTCAGATCCTTGGCTGTCGCAGGCGCTTGAGGGCAGTTCGACTAGGCACAGCCGCCCCCGTGGCGAAGCGCGCGTTCGCCAATGGGCTTGGCGATTGAGACAGCAAGAATTGGGCCAGTCAAGCATCGGGCAGGGAACGCGCGTTGTATGCCGACGTACGCTTGCCGCGCGAACTTACGTGCCGCAAAGACAGCGTTCCACGATAAGGATTGAGATCGACAACTAGTCGCACTCGCCGCCGAGCATGCCTTCCTTGAGGTCGTCATTCGGTGGCTCGGGCCCGAGCCAGATGCCGAGCATGGCATTTGCAAAGTCCGCGCCGTCGACCGCGCCCTTCGCCGCGTCATTGACCTCGACCGCGACCCCCTGGCCGGCGACGTGCGTGAACGTCAGGCGATCGCCCTCCTTCATGTCGGGCACGAACGCGTTCAACGCGTCGATCCGCGGCTTCAAGGGCTCGACCTTGTCGCCGGTCGAATGCTCGAAGCCCTCGGAGAAGGCGTCGCGAATATCCGAGGCCTCGACCTCGCGGACGAAGTGCAGGACCAGGCGCCAATCGCGGTCGCCGGCCAGGATCTGCGTTGCATCGGTCATCTTCTGCGGCAAATAGAGGCCCGCGACATAGACCTTGACGCTCAGCATGGTGGCTTTTCTCAAGCCGAGGCCGTTCAGCACCAGATCGGCCTCGCCGACCTTCACCTGATCCGCGAACTTGACCTCGCGGCACTCGGCCGCCGAGGCCGGCACACCGGAAGCGAGCAGCAACGCCGCCGCGACGGCGAGGATGACGGACCGTCCAAGCCAGATCATGACCGAACCTCCCTGATTGCCGCGCAATGTCAGTCCTGATTCACGCTCCAATGCGGGCGAAAGACAAGCCCATCCACGCTCACAAGGCTGTGCGAACCGCGATTTCCAGCCACTCCTCACCCGGCCGCGCGCGGTTGCCTTTGCGCTCCGATGGCTTCCCTCTGTACGATTGGTGCAAAGCGGCGGCCGACAATCAGAACCACGGAGGGAGAGCGTCATGGCGTTCACCGACTACGACAAGTTTGACGGCCTCGGGCTGGCCGAGCTGGTCAAGGCGAAGAAGGTGACGGCGCGCGAGGTGATCGACGAGGCGATCCGCCGCGCCGAGGCGGTGAACCCCAAGCTGAACTTCCTGAGCCAGAAGGTCTATGACGAGGCGCGGAAGCGCGCCGATGATCCGAAGCTGCCCGATGGCCCGCTCAAGGGCGTGCCTTGGCTGGTCAAGGAGCTTGCGACCGCGTGGCCCGGCGTCGCGACCACGAATTGCTGCCCCTACTTCAAGAGCCTGGTGCCTGATTTCGAGTCCGAGGTGCTGAAGCGCATTCGCGCGTCCGGCATGATCCCGTTCGGCAAGGCGACCTCGCCCGAGATCGGCTGGGCGATCTCGACCGAATCAAAGATGCACGGCATCACGCGCAGCCCCTGGAACCTCGATCGCACACCGGGCGGCTCATCGGGCGGCTCATCGGCCGCGGTCGCCGCGCGCGTGTTGCCCATGGCCGAAGCCTCCGATGGCGGCGGCTCGATCCGCGTGCCCGCGGCCAATTGCGCGCTCGTCGGCCTGAAGCCGGCGCGCGGACGGATCAGTCTCGCGCCTGCGCTCGCCGATTTCTGGTATGGCGGCGCGACCTTCCTCTGTGTCTCGCGTACCGTGCGCGATTCGGCGGCGCTGTTGGACGCGACGCACGGGCACCTGCCGGGCGAGCCCTATCAGATCGCGCGGCCGACGCGCCCGTTTCTCAACGAAGTCGGCGCCAATCCGGGCAAGCTCAAGATCGCGCTGGTCACGGAATCCCCGGCGCACGGCACGCCGCTCAACCCCGAGATCAAGCAGGCGGTGTTGGACGCCGCCAAGCTGCTCGAGAGCATGGGCCACAGCATCGAGCCGCAGCCCGTGCCCTATGATTTCTGGCCGCTCTACAAGACCTACACCGCCATCACCGCCGCACAGACCGCGGCCTGGATCGACGGCGCGCCCGCCTATGTCGGCCACACCGCGACCTGGGAGGAGCTGGCGCCGCTCTATTGGACGATGGTCTATAAGGGCCGCAGCTATTCGGGCGTCGAGCACTCGAACCACGTCGAGACTATGCGCCAGATGTGCCGCACCTTCCTCGGCAAGATGGCGGCCTATGATCTCTGGCTCATGCCGACCGTGCCGATGCTGCCGCGCGGCCACGGCTATTACGATATGTCGCTGCATGTCGATGAATATGACGACACGCGCATGGGGCCGGATTGCTGCTTCACCTCGCCGTTCAATGCGAGCGGCTCGCCCGCGATCTCGGTGCCGTTCGGCTGGTCGAAGGATGGCATGCCGATCGGCATCCAGTTCGTCGCGCGTGATTGCGACGAGGCGGGGCTCATCCGCATCGCCGGGCAGATCGAACAGGCCAAGCCCTGGATCGACCGGAAGCCGCCGGTGTGCAGCTAGAAATTTGGGTGTGCTTTGTGGGCTGCGCTTCGTTCCACCCCAGCTGTCTTTCCGGACGCTAGCCGAGCCCGAAGACCAAGGGTCTTCGGTTGCGAGGTCTGTGGCCCGGAATCCAGAGTCGCAAAGTTGGTGCTTGCTGCTCGATGGATTTCCGCTTTCGCGGGAATGACGGATCTGGAAATTGAGCGAAATTGCCGCCGCTCAGTATTTGATCTCCACCACCTCGATCGGCTCGATGCCGTGGGGGGTGCGTAGGCTGACGACATCGCCCTCGCGCGCCTTCAGGAGCGCCTTCGCGATCGGCGAGATCCAGCTCACCGCGCCCGAGCCTGCGTCCACTTCGTCGATACCGACGATTTTCACCGTGTGCTCAGCGCCGGTTTCTGCATTGGCGTAGGTGACCGTCGCGCCGAAGAACACCTGCTCACGGTTCTTCTGACGCGTGGGGTCCACCACCTCGGCCACCTCGATGCGCTTGGTGAGGAAACGGATGCGCCGGTCGATCTCGCGCAGGCGCCGCTTGCCATAGATGTAATCGCCGTTCTCCGAGCGGTCGCCATTGCCGGCCGCCCAGGACACGATCTCGACCACCTTCGGCCGCTCGGTGCGCACGAGAAGCTGCAGCTCCTCGTTCAAGCGACGGAAACCCGGCGGCGTGATGTAATTCTTGACGCCGGGCGGCAGGCCGGGCTCGTCCTCCGGCGGCAGGCCGTCGTCGTCGTTCTCGCTTTCCTTGACGAACGCCTTGTTCATCGCGCCTCTCCTGTGACGTGCCGATTTTGCCACGGTCCCACCGGGCGATTCAACGCGAAGGCGAGGCGGGCGCGCGTTGCGGGGCGGCCCTCAGGCCCTATAATCCCGCGCGGGGGCAGAATCATCCGCGAGAATGGGCCGAACAGGGAGGCTAGCCATGAAACGTCGCACATTCCTCAAATCCGCCGCGCTCGGCGTCGCGGCCGCCGCGACCATCTCGGCACCGGCGGTGGCGCAATCGGCACCCGAGATCAAATGGCGTCTCGCGTCGAGCTTTCCGAAGACGCTCGACACGATCTTCGGCGCGGCCGAGGTGATCTCGAAGCGCGTGGCGGACGCGACGGATGGCAAGTTCCAGATTCGCGTGTTTGCCGGCGGCGAGATCGTGCCGGGCCTCCAGGTGCTCGATGCCGTGCAGCAGGGCACGGTCGAGATGGGCCACACCGCGAGCTATTACTATGTCGGCAAGGACGCGACCTTCGCCTTCGACACCGCCATCCCCTTCGGCCTCAATGCGCGCCAGCAGAGCGCGTGGATGCATCATGGCGGCGGCCTCGCGCTGATGCGTGAGCTGTTCAAGACCTACAACGTGATCCAGTTCCCAGCCGGCAACACCGGCGCGCAGATGGGCGGCTGGTTCCGGAAGGAGATCAACTCGGTCGCCGATCTGACCGGCCTCAAATTCCGCATCGGCGGCTTCGCCGGCAAGGTGCTGACCAAGCTCGGCGTCGTGCCGCAGCAATTGGCCGGCGGCGACATCTACCCCGCGCTCGAGAAGGGCACCATCGATGCGGCGGAGTGGGTCGGCCCCTATGACGATGAGCGCCTCGGCCTCAACAAGATCGCCAAGCACTACTACTACCCCGGCTGGTGGGAGGGCGGGCCGCAACTCTCCTGCTATGTCAATCTCGACCAGTGGGCGACCCTGCCGAAGTCCTATCAGGCGATCCTCGAAGCCGCGTGCGCCGAGGCCAATACCTGGATGGTCGCAAAATATGACGCGCAGAACATGCCGGCGCTGCGGCGCCTCGTGGCCGATGGCGCGGTGTTGAAGCCGTTCTCCAAGGAGATCATGGAAGCCTGCTACGCGGCGGCGCTCGAGCTCTATGGCGAGACGGCCGCGGCCAACGCGAATTTCAAGAAGGTCTATGAGGCGTGGAAGCCGTTCCGCGATGACGCCAATCTCTGGTTCCGCGTGTCGGAGAACACGTTCGACAATTTCGTGCTCGCCCGCTCCGCACAGAAAGGCTGAGCGGGGCGATTCCAGATGACCGTGCGGCTACCCGATGGTTCCCGGCTCGCTCCGCGGCCGGGATGACGACCGAGGAGATGGCGGCCTCATGTTGGCTTGTCATACCGGGCGTTAGCCGAGCCCGAACACCGCAGGTGTTCGGCCGCGAGGCTTGCGACCCGGTATCCATCGTCCCGCATGCGCGGAACCATGGATCCTCTGGTCGCGCCAAGCCGCGCCAGAGGATGACGGACACTCAGGAGAGAATCATCATCACTTAATCTCGATCACCGCCGGCGCGTCGTCCACCGTCGGCAGCTCGATCTGAACCTTGGTCGGGTCGGCGGCCTCGTGCGTCTCTATGAATGCGGTGACGAGCTCCGGGAACGCGATGATCAGCCCGACCATGATGAGCTGCAGGATCACCCAGGGAATCGCGCCCCAATAGATGTCGGAACTTCGGATCGAGGGCGGCGCGATGCCGCGCAGATAGAACAGCGCGAAGCCGAAGGGCGGGTGCATGAACGAGGTCTGCATGTTCGTGCCGAGCAGGACGCCGAACCAGACGAGGTCGATACCGAGCGTCTTGGCCACCGGCGCCAGCAGCGGAATGATGATGAAGGCGATCTCGAAGAAATCGAGGAAGAAGGCGAGCACGAAGACGAGCAGGTTGACCGCGACAAGGAAGCCGACCACACCGCCCGGCAGGTCGGTCAACATGCCCTCGATCCAGAGATCGCCATCGACGCCGCGAAAGGTGAGGCTGAACACGTTCGAGCCGATCAGGATGAAGATCACCATGGCGGTGATCCTCATGGTGGAATCCATGCTCTCGCGCATCAGTCTGTAGGAGAGGCGGCGATGGAGGGCGGCGAGCGCGAGCGCACCGATCGCGCCGAGCGCGCCGGCTTCCGTGGGTGTCGCGACGCCGAGCAGGATCGTGCCAAGCACGAGGAAGATGAGCACCAGCGAAGGCACCATGCCGCGCACGCAGGTCCAGGCGAGCTTCGTGCCCTTGAGCGTGCGCGCCTCGGGCGGCAGGGCGGGCACGTCCTTCGGTCTGAAGATGCTGACCAGCGCGACGAAACCAGCGAACAGCAGCACCTGCACGATCGAGGGCCCGATCGCGCCGGCATACATGTCGCCGACCGGCGCGCCGATCTGATCCGCCAGCACGACCAGCACGAGCGAAGGCGGAATGAGCTGCGTGATGGTGCCCGAGGCCGCGATCACGCCGGTCGCGTGTCGCGTGTTGTAGCCATAGCGCATCATGGCGGGGAGCGAGATCAACCCCATGGCGATCACGGAGGCCGCGACCGTGCCGGTGATCGCGCCCAGGACCGCGCCGACCAGGATCACCGCGTAGGAGAGCCCGCCCCTGAGTGGCCCAAAGAGCTGGCCGAAACCCTCGAGCAGATCCTCGGCCAGGCCGCAACGCTCGAGGATCGCGCCCATGAAGGTGAAGAACGGAATCGCGAGCAACAGCTCGTTCGAAAGAATGCCGTAGACCCGGTCGGGCAATGCGGCCAGCAGATGAAACGGGAAATAGCCAAGCTCGATCGCCACGAAGCCGAAGCCGAGCCCGACCGCGGCGAGCGAGAACGCCACGGGATAGCCGATCAGCACGAAGACGATGAGCCCCGCGAACATCAGCGGGGCCATCAGGTCAAACCCGCTCACTGCACCGGCTTCACATAGCGGGATTCGAACTCACGATGGCCGGTGAGCGTCGCAACCCGCTTGATGATCTCGGAGAGGCCCTGCAGCGCCATCAGGCCGAAGCCCACGGGCAGCAGCAGCTTGACCGGCCAGCGCAGTAGACCGCCCGCGTTATTGGAGGTTTCGCCGATCGCGAAGGAGTTGGCAAACAGCGGCCAAGAGAGCCAGAGGATGATGCCGACCGCCGGCATCAGGAACAGCAGGGTGCACACGAGGTCGAGCCAAGCCTGGGCGCGCGGGCGCATATTGCCGTAGATCAGATCGACGCGGACGTGGCCGTTGAGGCGCAGCGTCGCCGGCCCGCCGAGCATCACCATGCCCGCGAACAGATACCACTGGATCTCGAGCCAGGCGTTCGAGCTTGCACCGGCGGCATAGCGGCTGATCGCATTGCCGGCGCTGATCAGCGCCGCCGCGAACACGCACCAGACCGCGAGCTTGCCGACCTGCGTGCTCAGCCAATCAATGGCGGCGCTCAGCTTCAGAAGGATCGTCACGCACCCTCCCCCAGGGTGAGGCCCGACTATGGGCCGGTCGGGCGGGTCCGCGCAACCATGGGGCTGCAGGGGGGCTACCCTTGCCGTTCCTCATGCTTCGACAAGCTCAGCATGAGGGATCTATGGGGGCCTCATCCTGAGCCTGTCGAAGGATGAGGCGCGACCCGCGCCTATCCTCAGGCGTTGAGCACCAGCCGGCCGAACACCTTGCGGCTGGCAAGCAAGGTGTGCGCCTTGCCCGCATCGCGCAACGGAAAGCGCTTGTGGATGATCGGCCTCAGCTTGCCGTCAGCTACCAGGGCCAAGACCTGCGCCGCGATCGCCTTGGTCGAGCGGCCGCAGCCGTGGATCGATACGTGCTTGCGGAACAGCTCGATGAAATCGATCGGCACCACCTCGCCGCCATGGGCGCCGACCGTGACCAGCCGACCGCCGGGCGCGAGCGCACCGATCGCCTGTTTCAGGAGCTCGCCGCCCACCATGTCGAGCGCGCACTCGACGCCCCGGCCCTTGGTGAGGCGCATCACTTCGCTCGCCACGGATTTGTTCTCGTAGTTGATGCCAAAGGTGGCGCCGAGCTCCTTCGCGCGGCGCAGCTTGGCATCCGAGCCCGCGGTCGCGATCACGGTCGCGCCGGCGAGCGCCGCGATCTGCACGCCGGCCGAGCCGACGCCGCTGCCGGCCGCGTTGACCAGCACATATTCGCCGGCCTGTAACTTGCCGACCGTGATCAGCGCCTCCCAGGCGGTTGCGAACGGCACGTAGCTGGAGACCGCCTCGTCAAAGCCAAGCGCGTCGGGCAGCTTCACCAAATGATGCTGCCCGACCTTCAGATACTCGCCGTAGCCACCCCATTGGGTGACGCCGAGCACCTGAAACGCGAGGCAGATGTTCTCGTGGCCGCGCAGGCAGTTCACGCAGATGCCGCAGGAGAGCACGAAATGCGGGGCGACCCGGTCGCCCTTCTTCCACTGGGTGACGCCGGAGCCGACCGCTTCCACCTCGCCCGCCGCGTCGACGCCCATGACATGCGGGTAGGCCAGGGTGATGCCGAATGTTCCGGTGCGCAGGTCGATGTCGCAATGATTGACCCCCGCCGCCCTGACCCGCACCAGTACCTCACCCGGCCCGGGCTCCGGCGTCGGCACGCCCTCATATTTCAACTCCTCGACGCCGCCGGTCCGGTGCAGCACGATGGCTTTCATGGCATGGTCTCCTGATGCGCTTCCGGCTGATCTCTGCCAGCCTGGGACGTGGCCGTCCAGAGGGAACGGAGCATGAGCGAGCGGCGAACGCGCTATCCGAGCTTCCACGTCACCCCGATCGCGGGCGCGCTCGGCGCCGTGATCGAGGGCGTCGACCTCTCGCGCGGCGTGACACAAGAGCTCGTGCGCGACATCCGTGCCGCCTGGCTCGACCATCTCGTGGTGTTCTTTCGCGATCAGACGCTCGACCCGGGTGCGTTCCTCGCCTTCGCCAAGGCATTCGGCCCGCCCGACCGCTACCCGTTCGTCAAGGGCCTCACCGACCATCCTGAGATCATCGAGGTCACCAAGCGTGAGCATGAGCGCGTGAACTTCGGCGGCATCTGGCATTCGGACACGACGTATCTGGAGCACCCGCCAATGGGCGCGATGCTGCTCGCGCGCGAGGTGCCGCCCTTCGGCGGCGACACGCTGTTCGCCAACATGTATCTCGCTTTTGAGGCGCTCTCGGGCGGCATAAGAAAGATGCTGGACGGCATGATTGCGATCTCGAGCTCCGCCAAGGCCGATGTCTCGCGTACGCGCGAGGACCGCATCAATGAGAGCCCGGCAGCGACATCACGCGAGGTGTTCACCGCCGAGCACCCGGTGGTGCGCACCCACCCCGAGACCGGGCGCAAGGCGCTCTACGTCAATGTCGCGCATACGCTGCGCTTCAAGGACATGACGGAAGAGGAAAGCCGCGGGCTCTTGGGCTTCCTCTGCGAGCACCAGGTGAGGCCCGAGTTCACCTGCCGCTTCTCCTGGCAGATCGGCTCCCTCGCTTTCTGGGACAATCGCTGCACCCAGCACAACCCGGTCAACGACTATCACAGCCATCGGCGCGTGATGCACCGCATCTCGCTCGCCGGCGACCGGCCACGCTGAGTTCGGCGGCCGCACCTCAGCCAATCACGCTCAACCACAGACAAGCGAGCTCCCTGTGCGCCGTTTCGTCCCGCTGCTGACGCTGCTGCTGATTCCGCTCGCCGCTGTGGCGGAAGAGAAGGTCGTGCCCGAGGCGGCGTTCGTGGCGGGCGATCGCTTTCACTATGAACGCGCAATCACCGACCTGACCAAACAGACCCGACGAAGCGGCACGGTCGACTGGGAGGCGCTCGAATCGACCTCCGAGGGCCATCGGATTCGCATCACCGAAACCGTCGAGGGCACGACGACCGACACGATCTGGCGCTTCAACCGTGACAACAATGTGCTGGCGCAGGAGCTGCCGAATGGCTGCGAGAGCGTGAACAGCCCGCATAGCGGGCGCTACAAATGGCCGATGGCATCGGATTCGATCTGGAGCCAGGATTTCAACGCGGTCGAGCGCTGCGCCGGCGGCGGCGAAGACAAACCGGTAGCAGCGTGCGAGGTGCAAGCCAGGGTCGTGGCCCAGGGCACCATGCAAGTGAACGAAAAGCCGTGGCCGGCGATCGCGATCGAACGGATCGTGCTGTGCAGGAGCCTGACCAACCCCGGCTGGGTGTCGGTGCGCTTCGAAAAAGAGGCGCTCTGCCCGACGCTCGGCGTGCGCTGCGTGTTCGAGGCCGACTCCGTGATGCTGAATCCCGAGGCCGCCACCGACGACATGCTCAACGTCTACCGCCGAAACGCGGAGGGGCAGTATTACTCGAGCCGCACCGCCTACAGGCTGGTCGATGTGCAGCTGAGCCCGGCAAGATCGGAGTAGGCGCGGCTGCCTAGATGAAGATTCGCGCGAGGGCGCGCGCGCCGGTCAGAGCGTGTTCCACTCCGGCAGGCGCGCCTCGCTGAGCAACCTGATTGTCAGGATGATCTTGCTGAAACGCCACTCGCCCTTGTCCTTCCTGAAGGTCGAGTCATACCAGCCGCCGATCCAGGTCGAGTTCGGGTCGGCGCCCGGCGAGGCGCGGAACTTGGCGAGCTCCCACAGATAGTAGTGCGCCTTGGCGCTCTCGCCATTGCGCGCGACCGTTACTTGCGCCTGGGTCATGTAGTGAAGCGCCCAGGGAATCTGTACCGTGCACACGCGGTGCAGCTCGTTCACCACGGCATTGCGGCCTTTCCAGGTGCCGATCTTCTTGCTGGTCCACACCATGTCGGGCGTGAAGCAGCTTTTCAGCAGCGCCTTGTCGCCATTGTGGTCGACCGCATCGGCATAGCGCGCGATCACGTCGCGAATCGCTTCCTTGTCTTCCAGCTCCTGCAGCCGCTTGAGCACCGCTTTGTCGGTCATCATGTCCCCCTGATCGCACTTGGTCGTTTCAATACTGAACGCGTTGCGTGAGCCCGCCGTCAACCATGAGATTGGCGCCGGTAATGAAGCTCGCAGCCGGGCTCGCGAGGAAGGCGACAGCGCGCGCCACCTCCTCCGCCGTGCCCATGCGCCCGAACGGGTTGCGCGCGAGCGCCGCCTCGTAATTCTTTGGCGCCTCGCGCTGGCGCTGATGCCAGACCCCGCCCTCGAAATAGATCGTGCCCGGCGAGACCGTGTTGACCCGGATCTTCTTGGGCGAGAGCACGTGACTCAAATTCGAGAGATAGTTGATCAGTGCCGCCTTGACCGTGTTGTAGGGGCGCACGCCCCCGAACGCCTCGACCGCTGCCGCGCTTGCAATGCCGACGATCGCCCCGGCGCCGGATTTTTCGAGGTGCGGCAGGGCTGCCTCGACGGTCGAGACCGTTGCCAGCACATCAACCTCGAAGCCCGCGCGCCACGACTTCTCATCAGGCGCAATCGAGGCGCCGAGCGCGCTGACATTCGGAACCAGAATGTCGATGCCGCCGAGCTCGGCCGCCGCCGCATCGATCCAGGCTTTCAGCGCGACCTTGTCGGTGATGTCGAGCGCCCGGCCGCTCACCTTGCGGCCGTGGCGGCGGAGCGCCGCGATGGCGTCACTCAGGCCCCCCTCACTGCGCGCGCAGATCGCGATGTCGCAACCCTCTTCCGCCAACAGCGCGGCGATTGCGCGGCCGATGCCGCGCGACCCGCCGGTGATAACCGCCCGTTTGCCTAAGAGTCCGAGATCCACGGTGCTCAGCCCCAGACGCGCTTGGTCGCGATCTTGGCACCGTCCGAGAGCATTTTCAGCTTCGCCCAGACCACATCTTCCGCGACCATCACGTAATTGGCGAAGGTCGAAAAGCCGCAGTCGGTTCCCGGAATCACACGCTTGGGGTCACCGCCCATGACATCGACGAACTGCTCGATCCGGTCGGCCACGGCCTCGGGGTGCTCGAGATAATTGGTCGTCACATCGATCACGCCCGGGATCAGCTTCATGTGCTTCGGCAGCGGGTTGTTCTTGAGCGTGCGCCAATCGTGCGCATGGCGCGGATTGGCGCAGGCGATCGAGAGCGCGCCGACCTTCGCCTCGTAGACGATCGGCAGGATCGCCTCGAGGTCGACGTCATCGATGTGGGGGCCGTCCCAGTTGCCGAAGCAGATATGCAGTCGCGCACGATCGGCCGGGATGTTCTCGAGCGCGAGGTTCATCGCCTTGATGTGCAGCTCGACGCGCTTCAGAAACTCCTTCAGCGGGCGGTCCTGGAACATGAACTGCCGCTCCATCGCGAGGTCGGGCGAATCGAGCTGCAGGATGTGACCCTGCGCGACGATATACTCGTACTCTCCCTTCAGCTCGCGCGCGAGGTCCATCACATAGTCTTTGTCAGTCTTGTAGACCGGGTTCTTCTCGTCGCGCAGCATGGTGGTCGAGACGATGCCTGGTGTTGCTGCGGTGACAAACGTCTCCTTGAACTTTTTCTTGCTGCGCTTGAGCGAGTCCTTGAAGATGCCGAGCTCGAATTTGACGTCGGTCAGGCCCTTCTCATAGGTCACCTTGGTCGCGGCCTGCGGCGCGTTCCACACGCGCGGTCGCGCCTTGTCGGTGCTCCAGATGCGCTGGGTGAACATCTCGGCATATTTCGGGAACCGGATCATGTCCGTCGGCAGTTTGCGCTTAGACACGCCGCCGAAGCCTGACATGCGGTTGGTGACATAGGTCTGGAAGCCGACGCGCGCCTCCTCGCCGTCATTGCCGACGTCGATGCCGCTCTCGAGCTGCTTCGCCACCACCCAATCGGTCGCCTTCTCGACCTCGTGGTGGAAGGCGGTCGCGTTGATCTTCTTGCCATGGTCGCGCGCAACCAGGAGATCGGCGAGCGCGGGCGGCCGCGGCAGGCTCCCGACATGGGTCGTGATGAAGCGTTTCTCGCTGGTAAGCATGGCACATCCCCCCGTTGTTCCACGCGCGGCGCCATCGTCGGATCGATCGACATCTAATCACAGGCGGCCGGATCGGGCCAAGGCATCGTTCCGCGTGCCGCTTTTGAGTTTTTCCCAAAGAGGCCGCCGCGCTAGGATCACCGAGCCTCGTTTTTTGTTGCATGCGGAGCCCGACGTGACCAAGACACTGATGACCGACAAGCGCTGGGCGGCGAAATACCCCTGGCTCGGCACCGGCCCAGTGGCGACGGAATCCTGCATTTCGCCCGACTATTTCGAGCGGGAGCGCACGCTCATCTTCCGCCGCTCGTGGCTCAATGTCGGCCGGGTCGATGAGATCCCCGAGCGTGGCCAGTATTTCGTGCGCGAGCTCGCGGTCTGCCACACCTCGATTCTCATCATGCGCGGCAAGGATGGAAAGATTCGCGGCTTCCACAATGTCTGTGCGCATCGCGGCAATCGGCTGGTGCCGCACGAGCGCGGGCAGTGCCCCGGCAAGCTCATGTGCAATTTCCATTTCTGGACCTTCGACACCGAAGGCAAGCTCAGCTGGGTGCCAGACGAGGAGAACTTCCACGGGCTCGATAAGTCGAAGCTGGGCCTGACACCGGTGCGCACCGACATTTGGGAAGGCTTCATTTTCGTCAATCTGGATGATGCCGGCACCGAATCGCTAGAGGACTATCTCGATGGCGTCGGCAAGCAGCTTAACGGCGCGCCGTTCGGCAAGCTCTCGCGCCTGCGCACCTTCAAGGTGGACGAGCGCGCCAATTGGAAGGTCGCGATCGATGCGCAGAACGAGATTTATCACCTGCCGTTCCAGCACCGCTTCACCTTCCCCGACGCGTTCGTGCTGAAGGACAACCGCTATACGCGGCTGTTCGACGTCAATCTCTACAAGCGCCACAGCGTGTGGAGCTGCGAGTACAACCCGGACTACAAGGTTTCGCCGCTCGGCGCCCTGCTCGGCCGGCTCGACCGGCTCAAAGACCCGCCGCGCTTCACCCAGATGATCGGCGACTTCGACTTCTTCCTGGTGTTTCCCAACATGGTGATCCTGCTGTTCAAAGGTGCCGCCTGGGATTTCGTCGTCACCTACAATTTCTGGCCGCTCGCGGTCGACCACACAATCTGGGAGATCCGCTACTACTACCCGCCGGCCGACAATGCCGGCACGCGGCTGAACCAGGAATACGGCCTCTGCCGTCTGCGCGACACCCTTCAGGAGGACGCCAAGGCGCACGAGGCGATCCACGCCGGGCTCCGTTCTCGGGCCAAGCGCGAGTTGCAGTTGCAGGATGACGAGATCTGCATCCGCTATTTCCACAAGGTGGTTGACGATCACGCCGGCCTGTTGGAGGCGGCGGAATGAGTGCCAACGCCTTGCCCGCGGAATTCCAGTTGCTCACGCCGTACCTCGCCTGGGCGCTGCCGACCGAACGCGAGCGCACACACCGGCGCCTCAACGCCTCGATGGAAGAAATGAAGGCGTTTTACGAGGCGGCCATGCCGCAGGTCGAGGCGATTGTCGACTATCTCGACAAGGGCGGCGTGCAGCCGGTGCCCGAGTCCAATCGGCCGCTGATGAACCTCGCGCTCGCGCTGGTCGAAATCTCGAACATCGTCGAGCTCTATAAGCGCGCCGATCGCTTCGACGGCATGCACCCATCGAGATTCGTGTCTTACGAGTAGAGAATCGGGCTCGGCCAACCTCTGTGTTCGTCATCCTCCGGTTCGCCGAAGGCGAAGCCGGGGGATCCAGGGGCCGCGGAACCAAGAGTGTGAGGTTGCTCTGGATGCCCCGGTCGAGCCGGGGCATGATGGTTTTTTTGTTGTGCTATCAAATTGTCGTCGGCGCCCGTTACGCGCCGGCCACCTTGCGCTCGTCAAGCCCCGGCGTGCGGTGCTTGTTGACCTTGGCCCAGACATGCTCGCCCGAGGTGGTGCGGCCATAGCGCGGCGGCCGGCCGGGGCCGGTGCAGGTGGGCAGACACTCGATCACGGCGTCATAGTTTGGCTGGTGGAAGAAGGTCATCGAGAGCCGCCGACTGCCGAGCGCCTGGTCGCGTGGCGGGTTGACCACGCGATGAAGCGTCGAGACCCAGCGATCATTGGTCCACTCGGCCATGAGATCGCCGAGATTGACGACGAACGTGCCGGGGATCACCGGAACATCGATCCAGGCGCCGTCCTTGCCGCGCACCTGGAGGCCGCCCGGCGCGGCATCCGGCTTCACGATGGTGAGCGAGCCATAATCGGTGTGCGCGCCGGCGCGGAGCTGACCCGGCAGCGGCGCCTTCGCCTGCTCCGGATAGTGGATCACGCTGAAGTTCGTGATGTGGTGATCGACCTTGTCGTCGAAGAAATGCTCGTCCATGCCGAGGCCGAGCGCGAAGAGGCGCATGAGGTCAGTCGAGAGCCGCTCCATCGCGCTGAAATAAGCCTCCCAGACCGAGCGGAAATCGGCCGGGCGCTCGGGCCACAGATTGGGCGCAAAGAAATGACCGGGCCTGGCCGCACGGTGATAGGCATCGTCCGGCGTGTTGAACGGGCCGATCGAGAACGATTCCTTCCAGTCGGGCGGCGAGGTTTCGCCGAGGCTGTAGGACAGCGCCTCATCGCCGAGCCCGATATAGCCGCGATAACGATCGGGCGGCATTTTGAGCCGAAGCTTCTCCTCGCGCGGCAAATCGAAGAACGCACGGGAGACGCGGCGCATTTCCTCGATCAGGCGCTCGGGCACAGGATGGCCCGAGATGATGAGAAAGCCGAGCGCCGTGCACGCCTCATCGATCTGGCGCGCGACCGCCCGCTTCGCCGCCTCAGCCCCGCCGAAATAGGGCGCGATATCGACAACCGGAATGGAAGCAACCATGAGCAGCAATCCTCAATGCGGGCAGCGCGATTCGAGGCGCCCATTATTGTCGAAGCGGATCGGCGACGGATCGGACATCACCTCACCGCGATCGCCCAGGTCTTCCGCGAGCGAGGGTGAGATCAGGATCTGGTCGAGATGCAAGGTCGAGCGCGCGATGCAGAGCTTGGCGTTTTCGCCGTCCATGCGCCAGCTGGTGCCGACTGCCGCCTGCAGCGCCGCCTTGTCATCCGCCATCACGGGCGGGATGCGCACGCGCTCGGTGAAGGTCGAGGTGCAGGCGTTCATGTACATGGCGTAGAGGTCGAGCTCATCGGCCACGCTTTTCGTGATGTAATCCGCCGCGCCGAGGCCGATGGCGTTGCCTTGCGCCTCTGGTGTGACACCGAGCAGCACGAGCTTGTTGATCACGGGCTTCGGCGGGTTCGGCAGATAGCGGATGTCGAAGCGCCCTGTCACCGCCGGGTCCATGCCGACACCCGAAATGTTCTTGCCCATCTGCTCGATGACGAGCACGTCCATATGGTCGAACGGGAGCCTCGGGATGAAGCTCTTGGCGAGGCTCAGGAGCCGTGCGTCAGTGGCATAGAAATCCTCGGGCTCGGCGCCCGCGATGACCACCGGCTTCTTCTGCGCGTTCTCGACAATGCCGATGCCATAGGCGATCGGCGAGTTGGCGATCGCGATGCGCGCCCATTCGGGAATCACCTCGGCATAGCCGACCGTGCCGAGCCGATGCACGAAGCGCGCGCCTTGCGCCTTGCCGAGGCCGATCGCGACCATCTTGGTGAGCCCGCTCTCGACCTCGCGATCGAACGAGGTGTGCGACTTGATGCGGTTGACCACCAAGACCGCGTCGGCCTTCGCCGCATTGGCGTCAAAGAAGACCGGCAGGCCATGCAAGGTGACGCCGAGCTGCTTCACCTCCATCGTCGCCTCGATTGGGCAGCCGAGCGTCTCGGGTGTGAAACCGAGCTCGGCGAGGAGCTTCACCTGCCCCTCGGCGACCGCGCCGCCATGGCTGCCCATGGTCGGCACGGCGAAGGGCACATAGCCCTTCTTCTTGAGCCAGGCGACCGCCGTCTTTACCACGGTCGGCTTCGACTGGATGCCGCGGCTGCCGCAGGTGATGGCGACGCGGGCGCCGGGCTTCAGCGCGGCGAGGCGCTTTGACTTCTCAAGCGCCGCGATCGTGGCCTGGACCGGATCAACCGGCTCCGCGCTCGCCTTGTGCTTGAGCCGCGCGAGCATCACCGGCGGCAACGGCTCCTTCTCGAACTGGGGCAGGCGGATCGCAGGAAATTGAGGGGTCGCCCGGTTGCTCATGGCGGCTTGGCTCGCGCATCTTGTTGCCAGGAGCGCGGAGCATAGCGCCGTTTCACCTCGGCGTCAGGATGGTGCCTGGGCGGGCAAGTCGTCAGCGCCCGACGTTTTGGCGATAATTGGTGATGTTCCACTCGGTCTGGGCGCGCCGCGCGGCCTCGCGCTTGGCGGCAAGGTCCTGCCGGCACCGATCATAGGCGGTCGCAACCGTGCTATCGGCACCTTCGCTCTGTTTGACGCCCGTCTTTTCCTCGCAGAGCGCACGATCGCGCGCTTCATATTCCTCGGGGGAAACGCACCCGACCAGCACGACCGCAGCGACAGCGAACATGATTACGCGGGCCATGAAGGTGATATTGGCCCGCCCGACGTCGATGGCAAGTTCAAGAAGGCGTGACCGGCGGGATGCACCCGCCGGTCACGAGGCGCAAGCTATTCGGCGATGATCTTCACGATGGCCCGACGGTGATGACGGCGCTCGCTCCGACGGTCGTCGTACCAATTGTTCCAATTGCTCGGCCAGGCATGAGCGTCACGGTCATACCAGTGGTCGTGGTCGCGATCGCGGCGATGATGGCCCAAGCGGCCAAAGGCGAGCTCGATGCTGTCGATGCGTCGGCTGCGACCGCGCAAATCGATCGCGCGGGTGCACGAGCCGGGCTCCAATACGGTGCCCAGGTCGACGCGCTGCTGGCGGCCATTGCGGAACGTGATCTCGATACCGTCGAGGCGGACTGGCGCGCGATCGGCGCAGATCGCCAAACGGTGAAAGCGACCATAGTGATCGACATCGATCACGTCCCGGTCCGTGCGGCCGTCAACCCGCGTGACGCCGATCACGTCCCACGCCATGGCGGGCGCGGCGACGGCGACGGTTGAGGCGATGGCGGCGATGGTAGCAATGAGTGCGCGTCTCATGGTGGATGTCCCTCCTGTAGCGCGAGACCGAGCAATCCACGCCACGCCATGGTGAATCCTTCGCAACCAGCCTTCACAGCTTCGCGAGCGGCACGCCCGCGCCCGCCTTGAGCCAGCCACAATCCCGCCTATCATGGGGTGACGTGCCGCGCGGCCCGCAGGGAATCCGCGTGCGTCGCGTTGCAATGTTGCTGGCTTTGCCGGCGCCCTTGTTCCTTAAACGACCGAACGAGACCCACAGCCATGACCGTCTCCCGTCGCCTCCTGTTGGCGAGCCTGGTTGCACCGCTCGCGTTGACCCAGGCGCTCAATTTTGCGCGCGCCGACGATGCGCCAACACAATCCGACGCGGCGCCTGCCACTGAAGCTGCCGAGCAGGCGGTGAAGGAAGAGGCCGTCCAGGCTGCAGAACAGGCCGCAAGCGAGGCCACCAAAGCCGCGAGTGAAGCGGCCCCTGTTGCCGAGCCCGAGACAGCACCGGCCCCTGCCGAAGCCCAGCCCGAGCCTGCGCCTGCAACAGCCGAGCCTCCGCCCGAGCCCACGCCCGAAGCCGTGAGCGAACCCGCGCCCGAGCCTGTACCGGAGCCGATCGCGGAAACGCCGGCGACGACCGAGCCAACCCCGACCGCGACGCCTGAACCGGTGCCCGAGCCCCCGCCGGTCGTCGAGGCCGTGCCTGAGCCCGCCCCGGCACCGGCAGAAGAGGTCAAGGCGGTCGAGCCCCAACCCGCACCCGCCGCAGAGGAGTCCGCGCCGGCTCCGACCGCCGAAGAACCGGCGCCCGCGACCGAGGCACCGGCGCCGAGCGAGGCGAGCCCGGCGCCGACACCGGAATCAACCGGCACGGCGGAGCAGCCCCCTGCCGAGCCCAAGCCGTCCGAAGCGAGCGTGCCGCCGGTTGAGCCCGCGCCCGCCGAGCAGCCGACCGAGCCCAAGCCGGCCGAGGCGAGCGCGCCCGCGTCAGAACCCGCGAAGACGCCGAGCGAGGCCGCTTCCGAGCCGTTGCTCCCACCGCCGGCGCCGAACGAGCCCTCGGTGACCGAGACCCAGCTCAAGGTTCAGGGCGATGCCAAGGAGGCCGAGAATCTCAGGCGTATTCGCGAGCGCCTGAAGGAGGAGCAGGCTGCGGTCCAGCAGCTTCAGGCCACGGAACCGCTGCCCGCGACACCGACGGAAGGCAAGGCGTCCGCGCCTGCCGAAGCCGAGGTCAGGGACGGCGCCAAGGCGCGCGCGAGCGGCGACAATGAGCGTGATCGCCGCCGGCGCGAGCACCATCATCGCGTCTTCAGCCAGCCCGAGGACGTCATCATCCAGGATCTCGGGCCGCGCACCATCGTTCGGCGCGGCGACCAGCTCATGATCCAGCAGGATGAATCGACCGAGACCGATCGACTGCTCTATCGCGCCGAGGACGTCGACATCGAGCGCCTGTCGGGCGGGCGCACCCGCACCACCGTGACGCGCGCCGATGGCACGCAGATCATCACCGAGCGCGATCGCTATGGCGACGTGATCGCGCGCACGCGCATCGATGAGCGCGGCCGCGCCTTCGTGCTGTTCGACAACAGCGAGTCCTATCGGGACGACGAGCCGCGCGAGCGGCGGCGCTATGACTATGATGAGGAATTGCCGGAGCTCAGCGTGCGCATTCCGCGCGACGAGTATGTGGTCGAGACCCGCAAGGCCAATCGACGCGCCATTCGCCGCGCGATCGATGCGCCGCCGGTCGAGGAGGCCGAGCGCGCCTATGCGGTCGAGGAGGTGCGCATGAACCGGCGCATTCGCGACAAGGTGCGGCGCATCGACCTCAACGACATCACGTTCGACACCGGCAGCTCCGCGCTGTCGCCGACGCAATTCAGGCGGCTGCGTGTCGTCGCCGAGGCGATCGAGGGGCGGCTCAACGAGCATCCGGACGATCTCTTCCTGATCGAGGGCCACACCGACGCCGTCGGCACCGAATACTCCAACCTGCTGCTCTCTGATCGGCGCGCGGAGGCCGTCGCGGTCGCGCTCTCGAGCAATTTCGACATCCCGCCCGAGAACCTGGTGACCCAGGGCTATGGCGAGGAGTTCCTGAAGGTCGACACGCCTGGGCCCGAGCGCGAGAACCGGCGGGTCGCGGTCCGGCGCATCACGGAACTCGTGCGCAACGATCGCTGATTCTCTGGAATTGCAACCATGGGGCCGGGGATCACCCGGCCCCTTTTTGTTTTTGCGCCAATCAACTTTCGTCCTGGCGCGAACTGGTGCTCATGGTTTGACACCCGGCAAAGCCGCTGTTTCTCTATTGACGAGACCGGCCGCGACAGGCGTTAAACCAACATCACAAGGGCGGCTCCACCGCCTTCAAGGGAGACACCGATGAAGACCATCAAGGGACCGGCGATTTTTCTGGCGCAGTTCGCAGGCGACAAGGCGCCGTTCAACAGCCTGGATCGAATCGGCAAGTGGGCGGCCGGGCTCGGCTATAAGGGCGTGCAGATGCCGAGCTGGGACAAGCGCCTGTTCGACCTTGAGAAAGCCGCCTCGAGCAAGACCTATTGCGATGAGGTGAAGGGCACGCTCGCCAAGCACGGCATCGAGATCTCGGAGCTCTCGACCCATTTGCAGGGTCAGCTGGTCGCGGTGCACCCGGCCTATGACGCGCTGTTTGACGGCTTCGCGGCGCCCGAGGTGCGCGGCAACCCGGCGAAACGCCAGGCCTGGGCGATCGAGCAGGTGAAGCTTGCGGCCAAGGCCTCGAAAAATCTCGGCCTCAAGAACCACGCGAGCTTCCCGGGCGCGCTGGCCTGGCCCTATGTCTATCCCTGGCCACAGCGCCCCGCCGGCCTGGTCGAGACCGCGTTCGACGAGCTTGCCAAGCGCTGGAAACCGATTCTCGACGTGTTCGACAAGGCGGGCGTGAACATCTGCTACGAGGTGCACCCGGGCGAGGACGTTTATGACGGCGTCACCTTCGAGATGTTCCTCGAGCGGGTCGGCAATCACCCGCGCTGCAACATCCTCTACGACCCGAGTCACTTCATGCTGCAGCAGCTCGACTATCTCGGCTTCATCGACGCCTATCACGAACGCATCAAGATGTTCCACGTGAAGGATGCCGAGTTCAACCCAACGGCGAAGCAGGGCGTCTATTCGGGCTATCAGAGCTGGGTCAATCGCGCCGGGCGGTTCCGGTCCCTCGGCGACGGGCAGATCGACTTCGCCGGCATCTTCTCGAAGCTCGCGGCCTATGACTATGAGGGCTGGGCCGTGCTCGAATGGGAATGCTGCATCAAGCACCCGGAGGATGGAGCGGCCGAGGGCGCACCCTTCATCCGCGATCACATCATCCGCGTCACCGAGAAGGCGTTCGACGATTTTGCCGGCGCGGGCACCGACGTTGCCGCCAATCGCCGAATTCTCGGCATCAGCGGTTAGGCCACGCCATGGCGATCGAGGGCGACAAAATCAAAAGCGCGCCGAGGCGGTTGCGCCTCGGCATGGTCGGCGGCGGCGAAGGCGCCTTCATCGGCGGCGTGCACCGAATCGCTTCACGTATCGATGATCGCTATGAGCTGGTCGCCGGTGCGTTCTCGTCGGATGCGGCGCGGAGCAAATCCTCCGCCGCCGCGCTCCTGGTCGCGCCCGACCGCGCCTATGCCAGCTTCGAGGACATGGCCGGGCGCGAGAAGGCCCGGCCCGATGGCATCGACGTGGTCGCGATCGTTACGCCGAACCACCTGCACATGCCGATCGCGAAGGCCTTTCTCGAGGCCGGCATCCACGTCATTTGCGACAAGCCGCTGACCACCAACCTCAAGGACGCCGAGGCGCTCGCCGCGCTGGTGAAAAGATCCGGCCTCGGCTTCTGCCTCACCCACAACTACACCGGCTATCCGCTGATCCGGCAGGCGCGCGAGATGGTGCGCGCCGGCGCGCTTGGCAAGCTACGGGTGATCCAGGCCGAATATCCGCAGGACTGGCTCTCGACCAAGCTCGAGGCGACCGGGCAGAAGCAGGCGCTCTGGCGCACCGACCCGGCGCAGAGCGGGCCGGTCGGCAGCCTCGGCGATCTCGGCACCCACGCCTACAATCTCATTCGGTTCATCACGGGGCTGGAGCTCGAGGCGGTTGCAGCCGATTTCCAGAGCTTCGTCGAAGGCCGGCGCGTGGAAGATAACGCGCACCTGATGCTGCGCTTCAAGGGCGGTGCGCGCGGCCTGCTCTGGGCGAGTCAATGCGCGCCCGGCAATGCCAACAACCTCAAGGTCCGTTTCTATGGCGAGAGCGGCGGGCTCGAATGGGCACAGGAGAATCCAAATCTGCTGGTCCACTCACCGCTCGGCGAACAGCCGCGCGTGCTGAGCCGTGGCGGCGCCGGCCTCGGCGGCGCGGCGGGGGCGGCGACGCGCATTCCACCGGGCCATCCCGAGGGCTATCTCGAAGGCTTCGCCCAGCTCTATCGCGACTTCGCCGAGCAGCTCAGCGCGCGGCTCGAGAAGCGTGCGCCCGATCCGATGGCCCTGCTCACGCCAACCGTGGACGACGGAGTCGACGGCGTGCGCTTCGTTACGCGCGCGGTCGAATCCAACCAGAAGAACGGCGCCTGGGTGGTGTACTGATGGCAGGGCCCTTCGCGAACTATCCGAGCCTCAAAGATCGGGTGGTGTTCGTCACAGGCGGCGGCTCCGGCATCGGCGCCGCCATCGTCGAGCGCTTCTGTGAACAGGGCGCCAAGGTCAGTTTCGTCGATCTGAACGCGGCCGCCTCGAAGGGCCTTGTCGCTGCGATCACGACCAAGGGCTGGGCTCGACCGAGCTTCATCGCTTGCGACCTGAAGGACATCGAGGCGTTGCGCGCGGCGATCAAACAGACGATCGAGCAGAACGGCCCGATCCGTGCACTGGTCAACAATGCGGCCAACGATGATCGGCACAGGCTGGACGACATCACGCCGGCCTATTTCGACAATCGCATCGCGGTCAATGTGCGCCACCAATTGTTCGCGGCGCAAGCAGTGCGACGCTCCATGGCAGAGGCCGGCGGCGGCTCGATCATCAACATGGGCTCGATCACCTATGTCGTGGGCCAGGGCGGCATGGCGTGCTACTCGCTCGCCAAGTCGGCGGTGTGGGGGCTTACCCGCTCGCTCGCGACCGACCTCGGCCCTGAGAACATCCGGGTCAACATGGTGATGCCGGGCTGGGTGATGACCGAGCGCCAGAAGACGCTGTGGCTCACGCCGGGGTCCGAAGCCGAGATGATGAAGAGCCAGTGCCTGAAGCGTCACCTGATGCCCGACGATCTCGCGCGCGCCGTGCTCTTCCTTGCCGCCGATGACAGCGCGATGTGCACCGCGCAGAGCTTCGTCGTCGATGGCGGCTGGTCGTGACCGTGACAATGTGCCCGGGGCATGATCGTTCTTGCGGGTGACATCGGCGGCACAAAGTGCCGGCTCTGCTTTTTCTCAGACTCGGACACTGGCCTGACACCTCTGTCGGGCGAGGTGTTCGTCAGCCGCAAGTTGCAATCGCCGACCGAGACGATCCGCGCCTTTCTGCGCGAGCGCTCGGGCCTCCGCCCCGATGCGATGTGCCTTGGCGTCGCGGGGCCCGTCACGGCGGGCAAGGCGACGTTGACGAACCTGCCCTGGTCGCTTGATGAGGCGGCGCTGAGTGATGCGCTCGGCATCGCCCGCGTGCGGTTGCTGAACGATCTGCAGGCCGCCGCGCTCGGCATGTTGCAGCTCAAAGAGCAACAATTCGCCGCGCTCAAGGACGATCCGCGCTGGAGCGGTGCCTGGCCCCCGCCCGCCAAGATCGCAGTGATCGCACCGGGTACCGGCCTCGGCGAGGCGCTGCTCTATTGGGACGGTCAGCGCCATCACGCGATCTCGACCGAGGGCGGCCATGCCGACTTCGCGCCGCGCAACGCCGAAGAGGATGCGCTGCTCGCCTTTCTGCGCACCGAGCATGGCGACCATGTCAGCTATGAGCGCGTGCTCTCAGGGCCCGGCCTCGTTTCGCTCTACCGATTCCTGAATCAGTCGCGTCAAGGCCCCGAGCCCGCATGGCTGACGGAGAGACTCGCAGGCGAGGATGCAGCCGCGGCGATCAGTGACGGCGCGCTCGAACACGCCGATCCGATCTGCCGGCGCGCGATCGACATGTTCGCGAGCCTGCTCGGTGCCGAGGCTGGCAACCTCGTGCTCAAGTTCCTGGCCGAGGGCGGCGCGGTCATCGGCGGCGGCATCGCGCCAGCGATCCTGCCGGTGCTTGCGACGCCGGCATTCAGCGGCGCGTTCGTTCAGAAAGGGCGCTTCACCGGATGGCTGCGCTCACTGCCGGCGCGCGTCTCGCTCGATCCGCGCGCTGCGTTGATCGGCGCGGCACACCACGCCGCAGAGATTCTCTAGAGCCCGGCGACCGCCTCCAGGGCGCGCCAGTCGACAAACCGGCTGCCATCGGGATTCAAGGGCTGCACGCAGACATGACTCGCACCGGCATCGAAATGAGCCTGCAAGCGGGCGCGAATCTCCTTCGCCGAGCCCCAGATCACCATCGCATCCAACAATCGTTCGCTGCCGTGACCCTTGAAGTCCTCCGGGGTGAAGCCGAGCGAGAGCCAGTTGTTGGTGTAGTTGGGCCAAGGCAGATAGAGCTCGAGCACCTGCGCGGCGGCGGTGCGCGCCGTGGCCGCATCCGTCGTGAGGCAGATCTTCTGTTCGACGCAGAGCCATTTGTCAGGCCCAAGAATCGCTCTGGAGCGGGCAGTGTGCTCGGGCGTGACCAGATAGGAATGCGCGCCTCTGGTGCGCTCGCCGGCGAGCGCCGTCATCTTCGGGCCGAGCGCGGCAAGCACGATGTTGCGCTCGGGCTTCGCGATCAGAAGTTCAGCCTTCTCCATCGCGTCGAGATAGCTGCGCATCGCCGAGACCGGCTTGCCATAGTCGTGGCCCCGAAAGTCCTGGACCATGGGACGATGGGAAACGCCGAGGCCCAGAATGAACCGGCCGTCATGGAGATTGTTGAGCGAATCATGGCCGGCAGTCGAAGCGGTGGCGTCACGCGCATAGATGTTGGCGATGCCGCTCGCGACGTTCAGCCGGCTGGTCTGTGACAACGCGAAGCCACCGAAGACGAGCGATTCATAGCCGAAGGCCTCAGGATACCAGAACGTATCGAACTTCAGCCGTTCGACGCCCTGCACCAGCTCGATGACCTGGCTCCTGCTCAGAAAGTCGACCGCGACCCAGACGCCCAATCGCCCGATCTTTTTCATGTCGAAGAGACATCCCTGTGTCGATGGGTGATGGCCAATGGGAAGGGTGATCCTTGTGAGGCCACCCGGCCCTGCCCGAATCGATGCGCGGCACGGTCGCCGAGGCGCGTTCCCGATTCAAGCGGAAATCGAGCCCGACCGTGAAGGGCCGCGACGCCGCGCCGCGGTGGCCTACGCTGCCGGACGCTCGTCCCACCGCTCGATCCATAGTTCGATCAACGCCGCTTCGACATCGCGCGGTCGCGCAAGTCGGCACAGTC
>VGET01000012.1 GCA_016869195.1 Alphaproteobacteria bacterium
GGCCTCGGCCGAGCGATCGACGCGCGCACCATCAAGGCCTGTTTGAAGGCCGGTTGGGCAGAGCCGTGGCGACGCAACCCGGTCAAGCCCGACTGGCTCGTCTGCCGGCTGACCGAGGCCGGACGCACCGCGCTCGCGCTCGCCCGCGCCGACACCGAAAGCATCAACGCCGCCGCGCCCCATTGACCACCGACAGCGCCACCTTGCCGGAGACCGAGACGCGCCCGACCACGCTGCGCGCGATCATCTGCGTCATCATCGCGGTGACGTTCTTCGGCCTCGCTTATGGTTACTCGCTGCCGGTGCTCTCCCTCATCATGGAACGCGAGGGCCTGAGTTCGACTCTCATCGGCCTCAACACCGCGACCAGCTCCGCCGCGGTGCTAGTGTTCGGGCCGTTCGTGCCCCGCCTGCTGGTGCGCTTTGGCCTTCGAATACCGATCTTCGTATCGATCATCGTTTCGACCGCGCTGATCGTCCCGATCGCGTTCACTGAGCCGCTTTACGCATGGTTTCCGCTGCGCTTCGTCCTGGGCGGAGCGATTTTCATCGCGCTGATCGCAACCGACATCTGGGTCACGCAGGGCGCAAGCGCCAAGACGCGCGGACGCCTCGTGGCAATCTACGGCGCCGCGGTTGCCGGCGGGGTAGCGGCCGGCCCCTTGCTCGTGTCGTTCACGGGTGCCGAGGGCTACGCCCCCTTCTGGACCGCGGGCGGGCTGCTCGCCTTTTCGACCATCCCCATGCTGCTGGCCTTTGGGCCATCGCCCCACATGTCGCGCTCCGCGCGCCCGCCGCTCCTGCGCTTCATCAGCGTGGTGCCGGTCGCGACGGTCGCGGTCATCATCTTTGGCGTGATGGACGCCTCGATCCTTGCACTCCTGCCGATCTATGGCGTGCGCGAAGGCATGACCGACGAGGCCTCGGTCAAGCTCGTCTCAATCGTGCTGGGCGGATCGGTCGTCCTGCAATTGCCGATCGGCTATCTGGCGGACCGTTTTCCCAAGCAAGCCGTGCTGTTCGGACTCGGGCTGATCGGGGCCGCGGCAGCCGCGATCTATCCGGCGGTGTTCCACACCATCCCGGCCCTCTTCATCTGCCTCTTCGTGCTCGGCGGCTGCGTTACCGGGCTCTATGTGGTCAGTCTGGCGATTCTGGGCGACCGGTTCAGCGGCGGGGCGTTGGCCGCCGCGGTTACACTCTTTACCATGATGCTGTCGGCCGGCACGACCACGGGGCCGGTCCTGTCGGGCATCGCCATGCAGGCCTACGACCCCCATGGTCTGCCGGCGACGATCTCGGGTGCCATGCTAATGGTACCCATTGTCGGCTTGGTTACATGGATGGTCTGGCTTGGCCGTGGCCGCAAACTGTGACAGGCGCAGCTTGACACTAGAACGACGAAGGCTATTGTCGCGCCCAATCCACGGTTCATAGCGCGGTAGGCGGTCATGGCTAAACCGACCAATATCCTGATCAAACTCGTCAGCACGGCGGGCACCGGTTACTTCTATACGACCCGGAAGAACCCGAAGACCCAGACCGAGAAGGCGACGGCGCGCAAATACGACCCGATCGTGCGCAAGCACGTCGAGTTCAAGGAAGGCAAGATCAAATAACGCCGCTACAGGCCGCCCGCGGGGAGCGCTCGTGCGGCCCCCGCCCGCTTCTCGCGGCAGCTCCCCCAGCCGATAGATCGAAGACGTGACCCTCGGCCATAGCACGCGGCTGATCGCGGTCGCATTTGCGCTGGCCGGGCCATTCGGCTTGGCGTCCCAGCCCTCCTGGGCGGAGCCGACTCAAGGGTGGAAGTCCTATATTGAGCGTGATTACCAGGCCGCTGAGAAACACTGGCGCACCGATGTCGCGCGGGGCAACCCGAACGGCGCGTTTGGCCTCGCTATCCTTGCAGAGCGGGCCGGCGACGCAAAGGGCGCGACCGAATGGTATGAGAAGGCCGCGCTCGGCGGCGTGCCGAGCGCCCAGGTGCTGACCGGCCAGCGCTATGCCGAGGGGGTCGGCGTCGAGCGTAACCCGGTGCGGGCTTATGCCTGGTTTGCGCGCGCAATGGCGGCCGGAGTCCCGAACGCCGAGAAGCTGCGGGATCGGCTTGCCGCCACGATGACACCGAGCCAGATCAAGGAAGCAGACGCCCTCGCCGAAACCCTGGCGAAGCCTTGAGCCTCACGCGGCTGCGGACACCACCGTCGCCAAGACCACCCGATTGCGTCCCTCGCGCTTCGCGCGGTAGAGCGCGTCGTCGGCCTGCTTGATCAGGGTGTCGACCGAATCCGCCTTGCCGTTGTCGAGCGTGACGCCGAGGCTGATGGTCACGGGGATCGGATCGTTGTTGCCGTTGAGCGCGATCAGCTTGTCGGCGACGGCGCGTCGCAGACGTTCGGCGACGGAGAGCGCGACGGACTGCTCGGCCGAGGGCAGCACCACGATGAACTCCTCACCGCCAAGGCGCGCAACCACGTCGCCGGCACGGAGGTTGCCGCCCAGCCGATGCGCGACTTCCTTCAGAACGAGGTCGCCTGAATCATGGCCGAAGGTGTCATTGACCGCCTTGAAGTGGTCGATGTCGACCATGATGAGCGCGATCGGCGAGGCATCGGGCCGGCGATGGGCGCGCAGCTGCTCGATGTGGCGCAGAATATAGCGTCGGTTGAACAGGCCGGTGAGCGCATCCGTATGGGCCTGGCTGACGCTTTCGGTGTAGGCGCCGCGCAGACGATCGCGATAGCGATGATAGCGCGCCTGAATCTTCACCCGCGCCAGCAGCTCGGATGGATCGGCCGGTTTAATCAGATAGTCATTGGCGCCGAGCTCGAGTGCCTTCGGCAGGCGGGCGACGTCGCCCTGATCGGCCAGAAGGAGCACGGCACAGAACCGCGTCGCTTCATTGGAACGCAGCTGTGCCGCGATGCGGAGCGCATCGTGGTCGGCCAGATAGAGATCGAGGATCACGATATCGGGGGTCGAGGCGGCGATGCGGGCGACGAGATCGGCTTCGCCCTCCGCGGCGATCGGCGTTGTGACCAGCTCGTTCGGCAAGGTCGCGCATACCTCGGCCGCATCTGAGGCATCGTCGGTCACGACGCTGACCTTGAGCCCGTCCATGAGCTCGGCGTCTTCGAGGTTGGTAGCCCCGGTCTCGACACCAAGCTCGCGCGAGGTCTCCTCGCGGAGCTTCAATTCGTCCAGCACCATTTTCAGCCGCAGCAGGGAGCGCAGGCGCGAGAACAGTGCCTCGTCCTGGATCGGCTTGGTGAGGAAATCATCGGCGCCGGCCTCGAGCCCGCGCACCCGGTCTTCCTGCTCGCTCAGGGCCATGACCATGATGATCGGAATATGGGCGGTCTCAGGCGACTTCCTGAGCCGCCGGCACACCTCGAAGCCATCCATGCCCGGCATCATGATATCGAGCAGCACGATGTCAGGTCGCTCGGCTTGCACCTTGTCGAGTGCTTCCTGGCCACTCTGAGCAGTGACGACCTCGTAATACTCCGCGGCCAATTTCGCCTCGAGCAGGCGAACATTGACGAGAATGTCATCGACCACTAGGACACGAGCGGACAACGTCTCCCTCCCGGCTCCGGATACGGGCGGTTAGGGCACCGCCGGCACAAGAGCCCGCGCACCCCCTTCTTTTAACAGAACCTAGGTCCGACTAATTAACGCACCATGAATGAGGCCCTCGACCCGCATGTTCACGGCCAGCTCGAGCGGCTGGCCCTCAGGCCGAAACGGCCCCTCGTCGTGTGCGACGCCGATGAGGTGCTGTTCGCCTTCATCGAAGGCTTCGAGCAGTTCCTGCACCGCTATGAGCACTACTTCATTTGGCGCGCCTACCAGCTGGCCGGCAATATCCGCAAGCGTGGTACGGCCTTTCCGGTCGACGAGCAGGAGGTCCAGACCCTGCTCGCGCGGTATTGGGATGAGACGGTGGAGGCCATGCCGCTGATCCCCGGGGCCGCGGCGGCCCTGGATACGCTGGCGCGGCGGGCTGATATCGTGATCCTGACCAATGTGCCCCTCGAACACCATGAGGGGCGCACCCGATCATTGGGCCGCCATCGGATGCCCTACCCGACCGTAGCCAATATCGGCCCCAAGGGCCCGGCGCTGCGCTGGCTGCACGAGCGCACGCACGCCCCGGTCTTCTTCATCGACGACAGCCCGCGCCACCACCGCTCCGTGGCACAAGCGGCGGAGGCGGTGATCCGTCTTCATTTCGTGGGTGATCGGCGCCTCGCCGGCCTGCTCGCGACCGCTGAGGACAGCCACTATCGCACCGACACCTGGGCCGCCGCCCGCGCCGTCATCGAGGCCGAGCTCGACCGCGCCGGACACTGAACCGCGGCCGTTCAGCAGCGCGGCTCGGGCAGAGCCTCGAACTCGCTGAGCGTCGCGCGCACGACGAAGCTGCCATAGTCGAGATCGAACCAGGCCGCGACGCCACCGGCATTGACCAGCGAGCCGACCTCGAACATCGGCTCGGCGTCGTTCGGCTCGAGCGCGAAATAGCCGGCGCGGTTGGTCCAGAACCGCTCGGTCTCGTTGGATTTGCTCCCCGGCTTCGGGCGCTCGACCGGCGCGCCAAAAAATGTCGAGACGTGGAACGCGCCATCGGCCGATGAGCCGTCGAACAAGAAACCCTCGAAGTTTGTCTTGCCCGCGGCCATGGCGGCCAGCGCACGCTGCGAATAGGTGGACGGAAACATGGTGCCGGCAGGCAGCTTGAAATCGCGCCGCTCGGGTGTCCCGAAATGCGCGACACCGGTTCCGTCGGGCATCAGCTCGGCAACACCCTCCAAATCCTCACTGATCACGCCATCGGCAAACTGGCGCATCTTGAACCGCATGGTGCGGCCGTCGCGTGTCTCACTCGACGAGAAGACCAGAGCCGCGACACTGGGCTGGCCCTCGGCCATCGCGAGTTGCATGCGCACATGCTGATTGACCTGATAGCCCTCGCAGGTCTCGGCCCACTCGAAATAGACCGCGCCCCGTGCCCCGACGATGCCGCTGGCCGAGCGGGCCTGCAGCAGGTCGAGCACGTAGATGCCGCGATGGGGCGTGATGCCGGTTTCGGCCGCACGCGCGTCATCCGCGTCAAGCTGGGCGAGCCCGAGCGCCACGATCAGCGCAGCGACCGGCGCACGCGCGCTCGCTTGTGCCCGGCCGAACATCAGATAGATTGCGCGCGCCGCGGCGGAGGCCGCGCGCTGATAAGGGGAGACGAACATGAAAAAGAAGCCGGTCCTCCTGATCACGCGGAGAATGCCGCCCATGGTGCACGAACGGGCGCGGCGAGACTATGACGCCCGGCTCAACCTGGATGACACCTTGTACGATTCCGCCGCCCTGGTAAAGGCCGCCTCCGGCGCCGACGCCCTGCTGATCTGCCCGAGTGACAAGATGACGCCCGAGCTTGTCGACCAATTGCCTGCCAGCCTCAAGATCATCGCCTGTTTCACCGCCGGCTATGACCACGTGAATGTCGAGGCGATCAAAGCACGCGGCCTGACCCTGACCAACGCGCCAGACCGGCTGACCGAGGCAACCGCCGACATCACCTTCCTCCTGCTGCTCGGCGCCGCCCGGAGAGCCGGCGAGGGCGAGGCCCTGATGCGCAGGCAGGGCGGCTGGAGTGGTTGGCACACCCTGTTCATGGCCGGCACCGATGTCAGCGGCAAGCGGCTCGGCATCGTCGGCATGGGCCGCATCGGGCGCGCGGTTGCCAAGCGGGCCCGCGCCTTCAACATGACCGTGCACTACCACAACCGCACGCGCCTGAGCCCGGACCAGGAGGCCGGCGCCGTGTTTCACCCGACGCTCGAGAGCCTGCTTCCGGTCTCCGACTTCCTCTCGCTCAACTGCCCCCTCACGGCCGAGACCAAGGGCGTGCTCGATGCCCGGCGCATTGCCCTTCTGCCCGATGGCGCGATCGTCGTGAACACGGCGCGCGGCGATGTCGTGGATGACGCAGCCCTGATCGCGGCGCTCAAGTCAGGCAAGCTCGCGGCGGCGGGGCTCGACGTCTATACCGGTGAGCCGGCCAAGATCAGCCCGGAATACCCGAAGCTACCGAACACCTTCCTGCTGCCCCATCTCGGTAGCGCGACGCTCGAAACCCGCACCGGCATGGGCATGAACGCCCTCGACAACCTCGATGCCTTTTTCGCCGGCCGCACCCCGCCGAATCTGGTCGTTTGAGCAGGTTCGACCCGGCAAATTTTGCCCCAGTGACAAGTTGGTGGCCGCCAAGCGCTTGACACAGCAAGCGTGACGGCTGGCACAGCCGTTGCACCGTGCTCCCTAAAGGATCCCCGCCCGGACTCATGGCCGCAGCGGGTGGAGGGGGAGCAACCGCAATGCAGCTCGCTTTTTCGGTTAGAGAGACGGCCTCGCCTTTGGGCCTTCAGCTGAGCCAGGTGGTCGACCGCTTCCTGCAGTCGGCGCGGGGCAAGGGCGTGCTGATCAGCGACGCCGACCGGGCGACGCTCGAGGCCCTGATGTCCGTCGCCAGCGAAACGGAAGAGCTCCTGAGCAACCAGGCCCGCCGCATCATGCTGCTCGAGACATTGAGCCTGACGGACGAGCTGAGCGGGCTCTTGAACCGCCGTGGCTTCGAGCGCGAGATGCGCCGGCAATTGGCCTTGGCCCGCCGCCATGAAGAGGGCGGTGTGATCGCCCTGATCGATCTTGAGGACTTCCGCTCGATCAATAACGTCTATGGCACCGCCGGCGGCGATGCGGTGCTTGGCGCGGTCGGGCGCACCCTCGCCGGCCTCGTCCGCGAGACCGACGTGTCGGCGCGCATCGCCGCGGATCAGTTCGTCATTGCGCTCGGGCGCTGCGAGCCCCGCGGCGCGATCGTGCGCGTCGGACAGATCGAGCGCGGCCTAAACAACATCTCCGTGCCCTTTGGCGGTTACCGGGTGCCTGTCGGCTGCAATGTCGGCGTCACCTGCTACGACCAGTGCGACGAGTTCGACGGGCTGATGCATCGGCTCGACACCGCGATCGAGATGCGCAAGCGCCACCGCCGCCAGGGCCCGGCCGCGCACATGTCGGTGAAGGAAGGCTCAGCCGCCTAGGCTTAGTTTCGAGGTCTTGAAGGTCTACGCGCCTCCAAGGCTCCTACATCGAACGTACGATCATCGCCGGTTTGCTCTGACAACGATTCCCGAGGCTCAGCCTTTGGAATACAGATTTCGCAGATAGACCGGCGCGAAGCCAAGCTCGCCCCACCGGAGATAGGCCGGACCCTGCCGATCCGCCTCTGGCACCTCGATGTCCGAAACGAAGCTGTGCGCCCCTGCCTTTGCCGCGGCCGATAAGAGCGCCGCAGTCACGGTCTGGTCGTCGTCATAACAGGGCGCCATCACGCCCAGTATTGGGGCATCGATTCCCAGCCAGGCCCAGCCGTCGTCGCCAAGAAAAAGGCTGCGTGTCATGACGACCGGTGCGCCCTTCACACCGCCTTCGCGGCGCAATGCATGGATCCATCCCTTGCGGCCGATCAAAGCGTGCAGCCAGTCACCGACGATGGGGGGCATCCCATAGCATTTGAGCAGGAAGGCGCTCCACTCCGCCGCGTTGTCGGCGGTAACCCGCTCGCAATTCTTGCCAAGCGATTCGCAAAGATCGGCGTTCACGTTATGCGACAGCACCCTGTCCCAGGCGCCTGCACTTTGATAACCGCGCGCCTGGAGCAAAGAACCCAGGTCACGCGGTTCGGCCTCGCCAACCACCATGATCCAGTGCTTGCCGCCACCCCTTGCATCATAGAATTGCTGTATCGAAGCCATGGCCATGTCGTCGAAAGGAGCCGGGCAGCCCAGCGTTAGCACCATGTTGAAGTGACTGAACGGGATCTTGCTCCGCACCATGGCGAGCGGACCCTGCCACTGCGTCGCAAGACCCAACGCCTCTGCGACGTGGCTCGGCGCAGCAGAGAAGATATCCATCCAATTGCGCGTATCGACGTTCTCGCCTCTGACCGCGAGCTCACGTGGGGTCAATGTCTGGGCTGGCATGATCTCGGCTTCAATTGTGGGTCACACCCGGGAATACGTTGGGCAGGGTCAAATTGGATTTCAGCCAAACGAAAGCGTGATTGCCTGTGACTGGCTCTGCCACGACGCCACCGGATACTCCATGCCATTGCGCTGTCCGGCCCTGTCGGGGGCATTCGACATGCCCGCGCGGCGCGCTGGTTTCCGCCGCGCGCGGCCTCTATGCTCCGGCCACCTCATTTGGCCGGAGCTACACATGAACGGCGGACAAGCGCTCGTCGCCACCCTTCTCTCCCATGACCTGGACGCGGGCTTCTGCCTGCCGGGCGAGAGTTACCTCGAGGTGCTCGAGGCGCTGCGTCTCGCCAAGGACCGCTTCCGCCTCATCAACACGCGTCATGAATCCGGCGCGAGCTTCGCCGCCTGCGCCTATGGCCGGCTCACGGGCAAGCCCGGCATCGCCTTCGTGACCCGCGGGCCGGGTGCCACCAACGCCTCGATCGGCGTTCACACCGCACGGCAGGATTCGGCGCCCATGGTGCTGTTCGTCGGCCAGGTGCCGGTTTCTGAGCTCGGCCGCGAGGCGTTTCAGGAGATCGACTATCGCCGCATGTTCGGCGATCTGGCGAAAGCCGTGTTCGAGCCGACGACGGCCTCGGCGGTCGCGGCGGACACCGCGGCGGCACTGGCGCTCGCAGCCGAGGGTCGGCCTGGTCCGGTGATCGTCTCCCTGCCCGAGGATGTGACCGAGGGTGAGGCCGGCGCGGTTGCGATCCCAAGCTCGAATCCTCGGCGCGCGGTGATGCCCGGTGCCGTGGCGCTCGACCGCGCGGCCGCGGCGCTCAAGGCCGCCAAGGCGCCGCTCATCATCGCGGGCGAGCAGGTCGGCTTCGAGCAGGCAAGTGATGCGCTGGTCCAGCTCGCCGAGCGCTTGGGTGCCGGCGTCGTCGTCGCGTTTCGCCGCCAGGGCACGATGCCGACCGATCACGACGCCTATCTCGGCCATGTCGGCCTGGCGCTGCCGCCCTATCAGCAGGCGCTGTTCAAGGAGGTCGACGTCGTGCTCGCGCTCGGCAGCCGGCTCGACGGCGCGACCACGCTCGATTTCTCGCTGTTCCGCCCCGATCAGACCGTGATTCAGGTCTTCCCCGACGCCGAGGTCGTGGCACGGAGCGGCGCGAGCATCGACCTCGTTGGCGATGTGCGCCCGACGGTGGACGCGCTCCTGTCGCGATTGGAAGGCCCGCCCTCCAATGCCCGCCTCGCCTGGCGCGCGGCGCATCGCGGACAAGCCGTGGCGTACCTCACGCCCAATCCAGGCGATGCGCTCGGCCGGGTCGACATGACCGCCGTGATGAGAGTGCTGGGCGAGCGCCTGCCGGCCGATGCGACCATCACCAACGACGCCGGCAATTTCTCGACCTGGGTGCACCGCTATCTGCCGTTCCGCCACGCGACGAGCCAGGCGGCGCCGACCTGTGGCGCGATGGGCTTCAGCGTTGCAGGCGCGGTCGGCGCGGCGGTGGCGCGGCCGGGCAAGACCGTGGTCTCGATGGTCGGCGATGGCGGCTTCCTGATGACCGGTCAGGAGCTGATCACCGCGATCGAGCACGATCTGCCGATCAAGGTGATCGTCTACGACAACGCGGCCTATGGCACGATCGCGATGCATCAGCAACGCCGCTTCGGCCCCGGCCACCACCACGCGATTCACATGAAGAGCCCGGATTTTGCCGGGGCCGCGCGCGCCTGGGGCGCTTTTGCGGCAACCGTCGAAGAGACCGCCGCCTTCGCGCCCGCGCTCGAGGCGGCGCTCGCGCACAAGGGCCCCGCGCTCATCCACCTGAAGACCGATTTGCGCGACCTCGCCGCCTCGGGCCTCAAGCTCTCGGCCTGAGAACGCGCCACTCGTGCTGTGAGCAGCGCCACACTCCGCTTCGTCGAGCGGCTGAAGGACATCGACGCCGCGGCGTGGGACGCCTGCGCCGGCGCCGACAATCCGTTCGTGCGCCATGCCTTCCTGAACGCGCTGGAGGAGAGCGGCTCGGCCGTGCCCGATTCTGGCTGGCTGCCGCGCCACCTGGTTCTGAACGACGAGGCTGGACGGCTGATCGGCGCGCTGCCGATGTATGCCAAGGGCAATTCACTCGGCGAATATGTCTTCGACCATGGCTGGGCCGAGGCCTTTGAGCGCGCCGGCGGGCGCTATTACCCGAAGCTCCTCGTCGGTGTGCCGTTCACCCCTGTGCCGGGGCCGCGCCTGTTGTCGCGGCCCGACGAGAACGTCGATGCCGTGAGAAGCGCGCTGATCGACGGCGCGATCGCGCTCGCCGAGACTTCTTCACTCTCCTCAATCCATGTGAACTTCCTGGGCAACGACGAAGCAACGTTCCTGAGCGAGCGCGGGCTCCTGCGTCGCACCGGCCTCCAGTTCCACTGGCGCAATGACGGCTATGGATGCTTCGAGGATTTCCTCGAGACACTGTCATCGCGCAAGCGCAAGCAAATCCGCCGCGAGCGGCGCGAGGCGCTTGCCGCGGGGCTCACCATCCGCGTGCTCGGCGGCGCCGACATCAAGGAGCGGCACTGGGATGCCTTCTTCGACTTCTATCAGGACACCGGCAGCCGCAAGTGGGGCTCGCCCTATCTCACACGCCGGTTCTTCAGCCTGCTCGGCGAGCGCATGGCCGATGACATCGTGCTCATCTTCGCTGAGCGCGGGTCCAAGCCGATCGCCGGCGCGCTGAATCTAAAAGGAAGTGACGCACTGTTCGGGCGCAATTGGGGCGCGCTCGAATATTACCCGTTCCTTCACTTCGAGCTCTGCTACTACCAGGCGATCGACTATGCGATTGCGGCGAAGCTCGCGCGGGTCGAGGCCGGCGCGCAGGGCGAACACAAGCTGATGCGCGGCTATTTGCCGGTGCCGACCTATAGCGCGCATTGGATCGCGCATGAGGGGTTACGCCGCGCGATTGAGAGCTTCCTCGCACGCGAGACACCCTTTGTGGTGAACGAGATCGAGGCGCTCGCCGAGCACGCGCCGTTTAAGATGGTGGAGTAAGGCTGCGCTCGTTGCGGCAGCATTCTTCGACCATCATCCTTCGGCCGCTTCTCGTGCCGTCATGGCCCGGCCGAGGCTTGCCGAGGACCGGGCCATCCATGGTCAAGGCGGAGTACGCTGCACGATGGATGGCCCGGTCGGCGAAGCGCCGCCGGGCCATGACGGAAAAAAGAGCGTCACGCCCCCTTGGGCTTCGGCGGATACCAGTAGAGCGGCTCGGGCCGCACCCAATCCGGCCGCCGGTAAATGACCTCGATCGTGGTCTTGACCAAGGGCTCGGTCTCGAAATAGCAGAACTCGGCGCCGAGCCAATGCCCCGCCATCACCGGCTTGAAACCGCGCGCGGCGAACTGCCGGTGCGCCTCGGCCCAGTCCATCCCCATGTCCTTGAGGTAGACGCCGACATGGTGGATGCCCTCGCCATGCTCCTCCAGGAACTCGTGATAGATGCTCGGGCCTTCGAGCGGCTGGATGATTTCCCAGTTGAGCGCGCCGGTCCAGGCGAGCGCGATGCGCATGGTGTAGTTGCCGGGCTGACCGCGAAAGGTGCGGTTGCTCAGGTTCGGCGGCTCATATTGGTTGACCCACCAGGGGCCGATGCCGAGCTTGTCGGCATAGGTGCGCACCAGCGTATCGAGGTCGCGCGTGACGATGCAGACCTGCCCGGTCTCCGGGAACAGGCTGTTGGGCAGATAGGTGTCTTTGTAGTCGGTCATGGCACGAGGCTGCGGCAAAGCGCGCCGCAGATCAAGCGAGCCGTTTGCCGCGATCCCAGGCCGTGACGATCTCGCCCGCTTTCCGCCGCGTCGCGCAGGTGCGCGCGGGCTCGACCTCGCCATCCACGCGGGAGGGGAACAGCACCTCGATGAACGGGTCGGGCCCGCTGTGGCTGACGACGAATCCACGCGCCACCGTCTGCTCGTGTTCGACCATCTCCTTCAGCTCGTGCACCGGCTCGAAGCAGCAATCGACGGCATCAAGCAGCGCGACCCAGGCCTCAAGCGGACGTGTCCTGAAGAGCGCCGCCACCTCGGCGATCAGCGTATCCTGCGGCATGGCCTCCCACTGGCGCGCGATCCAGTCCGTACGTCCGACCGCGTTGCAGAAATTGGCCCAGAACTTGTCCTCGAGCGCGCCGAGGGAGACGAAGCGGCCATCGGCGGTCTCGTAGATCTGGTAGAACGCGGCGCCGCCCGAAAGAAATCCTTCGCCGCGGCGTACCTCGTGTCCCGGCCGTGTGGCGCCGGTCAGCGCCCATTGGCTCCAGGGCAGCGGACTCTCCGCGATCGAACAATCGATCTGGCAGCCCTCGCCCGTGCCACCCTTCCGGTCACGCCCGACGATGGCGGCGATGATGCTGAGCGCGGCGTGCATGCCGCTCGAATAGTCGGCCACCATGGGAAACGCGGCGTAGGGCCGCGCCGCGCTGCCGCTCAAGCTGAGCGTGCCGAACAGCGCCATGTAGTTGATGTCATGCCCGCCCTTGAGCCGATAGGGGCCGCTCAGGCCCCAGCCGGAGAGCGAACAGCGGATGAGGCGCGCATTGAGCGCCTTTAGCCGCGCGTCGGAAAAACCTAAGCGGTCCAGTACGCCCGGCCGATAGGATTCGAGGAATACGTCGGCGCGCTTGACGAGCGCTTCGAGATCGGCCTTGCCGGCGTCCGACTTCAGGTCGAGCTCCACGACCGACTTGCCGCGGTTGATCACCTTGTACCAGGCGGAGATGCCGTCCCGATCCAGAGGCCCGATCTTCCGCATCGGCTCGCCGCCCGGCGGCTCGATGCGAATGACGTCGGCGCCGAGGTCGGCCAGCATCAGCGAGGCATAGGGCCCCGGCGCGTATTGCGATAGATCGAGGACCCGCACGCCCTCAAGGAAGCGGAAGGGCATGGCGCTCTAAAAGGCTAAGCGCGCAATGCTCCCTCTCCCCTTGTGGGAGAGGGAGGGACCCGTCGCGCGTGGGGCGCGCGCGATCATGCGCGACCCATGCCGACGGGAGGGTGAGGGGTAAGGCGAGGGCGACATGATCGACGTGTTCAATGCGCGACCTGACCCTTCACCCGCCGCTTCGCGGCGACCTCTCCCACAAGGGGAGAGGTGACATGAGACGCCGGGCACGGACCCAGCCTAGCGCACGTATTCAGGCACCTTGGGCTTGCCGCCCTTGGGCGCGCCTTCATCGGGCGGTGGGAAGCTGAAATCGAGCGCATCGTCCTTGAGGTCGACCCTCACCCGGCCGCCCTTGGCGAGTTTGCCGAACAGAAGCTCATCGGCGAGCGCCTTCTTGATGTGCTCCTGGATGACGCGGGCGAGCGGCCGTGCGCCATAAGCCTTGTCATAACCCTTCTCGGCGAGCCAGCGGCGGGCGGCATCGGTCAGCTCGATCTCGACATTGCGGTCGGCGAGCTGCGCCTCGAGCTGCATGATGAACTTGTCGACCACGCGCTCCACGATCTCGAGGCCGAGGCCCTTGAACGCAATGGTCGCGTCCAGCCGGTTGCGGAACTCAGGCGTGAACATGCGCTTGATCGCCTCCTGATCGTCGCCCTCGCGCTCGGACCGGCCGAAGCCGATGGCGGGCTTGGCGAGCTCGGACGCGCCCGCGTTCGTGGTCATGATCAGGATGACGTTGCGGAAATCGACCTTCTTGCCGTTGTGGTCGGTGAGCTTGCCGTAGTCCATCACCTGCAGGAGGATGTTGAAGAGATCGGGATGCGCCTTCTCGATCTCATCCAACAGCAACACCGCGTGCGGATGCTGGTCGATCGAATCGGTGAGCAACCCGCCCTGGTCGAAGCCGACATAGCCGGGCGGTGCGCCGATCAGCCGTGAGACCGAATGACGCTCCATATACTCCGACATGTCGAAGCGGATGAGCTCGACGCCAAGCACGTTCGCGAGCTGGCGCGCGACCTCGGTCTTGCCGACGCCGGTTGGGCCGGAGAACAAATAGCAGCCGAGCGGCTTCTCGGGCTCGCGAAGCCCCGCGCGCCCCATCTTCACCGCGGTCGCGACCGCCTTGATCGCGTCGTCCTGGCCGAACACGACGCGCTTCAGATCCTCCTCCAGGCGCTCGAGCGCTGCCTTGTCGCCGCGGCTCACGCTCTTCTGCGGGATGCGCGCGATCTTGGCGACGATCTCCTCGACCTCCTTGACGCCGATCACCTTCTTGCGCTTGCTTTCGACCTTCAGCATCTGCGCGGCGCCGACCTCGTCGATCACGTCGATCGCCTTGTCCGGCAGCTTGCGGTCGTTGATGTACTGCGCGGACAGCTCGACCGCCGTGCGAATCGCCTCCTGGGTGTAGCGCACGCCATGATGCTTCTCGTAATAGGGCGCGATGCCGCGCAGGATCTTCACCGCATCCTCGACGCTCGGCTCGTTGATGTCGATCTTCTGGAAGCGGCGCACCAGCGCGCGGTCCTTCTCGAAATAATTGCGATATTCCTTGTAGGTGGTCGAGCCGATGCAACGCAGCGAGCCCGACTGCAGCGCCGGCTTCAGCAAGTTCGAGGCGTCCATCGCGCCGCCCGAGGTCGCGCCGGCACCGATCACCGTGTGGATCTCGTCGATGAACAGGATCGCCTTGTCCTGCGCCTCGATCTCGGCCAACACGGCCTTGATGCGCTCCTCGAAATCGCCGCGATAGCGCGTGCCGGCCAGGAGCGCGCCCATGTCGAGCGCATAGATCGTCGCGTCCTTCAGGATTTCGGGCACCTCGCCTTCGATGATGCGACGCGCGAGGCCCTCCGCGATCGCGGTCTTGCCGACGCCCGGGTCGCCCACATAGAGCGGGTTGTTCTTGGTGCGGCGGCAGAGAATCTGAATCGTGCGCTCGACCTCGGCGTCACGTCCGATAAGCGGATCGATCTTGCCGTCGCGCGCCTTCTTGTTGAGGTTGACGCAATAGGTGGCGAGCGCCTCCTGGCCCTGCTTCACCACCTTCTCAGCCTGCGCGCCCTCGTCCGCGCCGCTGACCGGCTGGCTGCCGGTGCGGCCGGGCACCTTGGCGATGCGGTGCGAGATGTAGTTCACCGCATCGAAGCGCGTCATGTCCTGCTCCTGCAGGAAGAAGACGGCGTGGGACTCGCGCTCGGAGAACAGCGCGACGATCACGTTCGCCCCGGTTGCCTCGTTGCGCCCGGAGGACTGCACGTGCAGCACAGCGCGCTGGATCACCCGCTGGAAGCCGTTGGTCGGCTTCGCGTCGGTGAGGTGCGGCAGGACGAGCGACTTCAGCTCGTTGTTGATGAAGGTGATCAGGTCGTTCTTCAGCCGCTCGATATCGACCCCGCAAGCCTTGAGCACGGGGATCGCGTCGGAATCGTCGGTCAGCGCGAGCAGCAGATGCTCGAGCGTGGCGAACTCGTGGCGGCGCTCGGTCGCAAAGCCGAGCGCACGGTGGAGCGATTTTTCGAGATTCGGCGAGAGCATCGGTGAGCTCACTCCTTTTCCATCGTGCACTGCAGCGGGTGCTCGTGGCGGCGCGCGAAATCGCACACCTGGGTCACCTTGGCTTCAGCCACTTCATAGGGGTACACGCCGCACACACCCACGCCCCTGCGATGGACGTGCAGCATGATCTGGGTGGCCTCTTCCTGGCTCTTCGAGAAAAAGCGCATGAGCACCACGACGACGAACTCCATCGGCGTGTAGTCGTCATTCAGGAGCAGCACCTTGTACATCGACGGCTTCTTGGTCTTCGGTTTGACCGCCGTCACGATGCCGGTCTGCCGGCGCGTATCGCCTTCCTTCCGATCGTCGCTCATGAACTGCGCTGAGGCCGCTTCCCACTCACCCGCGTCGCACGAAGTCTAACACAACCCGGCTTCCCGCGCGCGCCGTGCACCCGGGTGCCAGAGGCTACACAATATGGGTGAACGAAGCGGCCACGGAAAGCGGTGAGCTTAAGAAATAGAACGGATCCGAAACGGCGACCCTGTGGCCGCCGTCACATCGTGCGGCGCGGCCGAAAGAGTTCAGCCGACGATCTCGGTCTCGGCGAAGAAGAAGCGGATTTCCTGGGCCGCGTTCTCGGCCGAATCCGAACCGTGCACCGAATTGGCCTCGACCGATTCCGCGAAGTCCTTGCGGATCGTGCCGGGCGCGGCATTGGCGGGGTTGGTGGCGCCCATGATCTCGCGATTGCGCGCGACCGCGTTTTCGCCCTCGAGCACCTGCACGACCACCGGCCCCGAGATCATGAACTTGCAAAGATCGCCGTAGAACGGCCGCGCCTTGTGCACCGCATAGAACGCCTGGGCCTGCTCGAGCGTCAGGCGCAGGCGCTTCTGCGCGATGATGCGCAGGCCCCCCTTCTCGAAGCGAGCGTTCACCTCGCCGGTCAGGTTGCGCCGGGTCGCATCCGGCTTGATGATGGAAAGCGTGCGCTCAACGGCCATGGCGGCTCATCCCTCGATCGATTTGGCTGCGGTCTTATAGGGGGAAGGCGCGCCGCCGGCAACGGCGGGGTTCGTGTCGGTAGGCTCTGCCCTCATGCTTCGACAAGCTCAGCATGAGGGCCAATGTCACGGCCTCGTCCTGAGCCTGTCGAGGGACGACTGACCGGAATCCGCTTTCAGCCCTTCTTCTCCCAGCGGCCGCTGTCGCTCTGCTGGTAGTAGGTGACCGCGTGGCCCTCGGCCTTGCGCGCCTTCCAGCGCATGTGCGCGGCCTCGACCGCCGCCTCATCACCGCCGTCGAACATGTCGAGACAGCGAGCGAAGGTGCCAAGGTGCCCCGGCTCGACGCCGTCGACCAGCACCAGGACATCGGCGCCATTCGGGTTCTCCGCCGCGGCCGTGAGGAAAATCGGCTGGCGCTCGGCCTTGCCATCCTTCGCGCTGCCATGGGGCAGGAAGGAGGCAGGGTCGTAGGTCCAGAGTGTCGCGTCGAGCGAAGCCACACGCTCGGCCGAGCCCGCCATGACGACCGCGCGATGGCCGCCCTCGACCACCTTCTCGAGCAGGCGCGGCAGCGCCTTTTCGAGCGGCGTCGCGGTCAGATGATAGAAGCCGATCTCGGTCACTTCGCCTCGTAATGGTCGTGCACCAGTCGGTCCAGGAGCCGCACGCCATAGCCGGACGCGCCCTTCGGCACGGTCGGGTTGTCGCCGTTCTTCATCCAGGCCATGCCGGCGATGTCGAGATGCGCCCAGGGCACGTCATTGACGAAGCGCTGCAGGAACGCCGCCGCCGTGATGCTGCCGGCTTCGCGGCCCTTGCCGACGTTCTTCATGTCGGCGATGTCGGAGTTGATGTCCTTGTCGTACTTGTCGCCCAAGGGCATGCGCCAAACGTGCTCGTCGACCGCCTTGCCCGCCGCGATCAGCCGCGTCGCGAGCTCGTCATTGTTCGCGAACAGGCCGGCTTGATAGGTGCCGAGCGAGACCACGATCGCGCCCGTGAGGGTCGCGAGATCGACGATGAACTTCGGCTTGAAGTGCGACTGGGCGTACCAGAGCACGTCCGAGAGCACCAGGCGCCCTTCCGCGTCGGTGTTGATCACTTCGATCGTCTGGCCCGACATCGAGGTGACGACGTCACCCGGGCGCTGGGCGTTGCCGTCCGGCATGTTCTCGACCAGGCCAACCAGGCCGACCACGTTGCACTTGGCCTTGCGCCCGGCGAGCGCTTTCATGAGCCCGATCACCGTGCCGGCACCGGCCATGTCGTATTTCATCTCCTCCATGCCGGCCGCTGGCTTGATGGAGATGCCGCCGGTATCGAAGGTGACGCCCTTGCCGACGAAGCACACCGGCTGCTGGTCGAAGCCGTCGGGCGCGCCATTCCAGCGCATGATCGCGATCTGCGATTCGCGCACGCTGCCCTGGCCGACGCCCAGGAGCGCGTTCATGCCAAGCTCCTTCATGCGCGCTTCGCCCATGATCTCGACGTCGATGCCGATGGCGGAAAGCCCGCGGACGTCTGCGGCGATCGTCTCCGGGTGCTTCACATTGCCGGGCTCCGAGACCAGGTCGCGGGAGAAGAAGACGCCATCCGCGATTTTGTCGAGCGGCTGATAGGCCGCACGCGCAGCGCCGGCGTCGGCCGACATGATGGTGAGCTCGGTGAGCGTCGGCTTGTCCTCTTCCTTTTGCTTGGTGTGGTACTTGTCGAAGCGATAGCTCGCGAGCCGCGCACCATAGGCGATCGCGGCTGCCATGCGCCCGACCGGGAGTGGCGCGCCATCGATCGCATCGACGACGATGGCCGCGACCTTGTCACCCGCCTTGTTGAGTGCGCCGATCAGGCTGCCGCCGATTCCCTCGAGTCGGAGCGTATCGATCTCGGATGCCTTGCCGAGGCCGACGATGATGATCCGGTCCAGCGTGAGACCGGGCGGCGCGACCAGCGCCAGTTGCTGGTTCTTCTTGCCCTTGAACCGGCCGGTTGCGATGGCGCGCGACAGCGCCCCGCTGGTCCGTCCGTCCAGCATCTGGGCGGAAGGCGTCAGCACGCGCTCTTCCAGCACGCCGACCACGATGGTTCCCTGGCTCGGCACCGCAATGCCGGAAAACTCGATCTTCATTCAGGCCTCCGCATTCCCCTCAGGCGGCGCGACCCGGCCGATACGCGGCCAGATTGCGCGCCACAAGCTATAACCAACCGGCCTCCCGCCGTGAAGCGATTCCGCAGTGCGTCAAAGACTGGCGCAGCGGGCGCCGGCCGGTATACTCGATTCGTGCGACGCTATCAGACCTATCTCATTCGCCAGATTTTGGGTCCCTTCCTCCTGATCACCGCCGGCTTGACCGCGGTGATATGGCTGTCGCAATCGCTCAATTTCCTCGATCTGATCGTCAATCGCGGGCTCTCGCTCGCGACTTTCCTCTATCTGGGCGTGCTGCTGATGCCCTCTTTCCTGGGCGTCATCCTGCCAATCGCGCTCTTTTGTACCCTGATTTTCGTTTGCAACCGGTTGACGCTCGATTCCGAGCTGGTGTCCTTTCGCGCGGCCGGTCTCGGGCCCTGGCGCCTGGCCACCCCGATCATGAAGATCGCTCTTGCGGTCGTGGTGGTTGTCTACGCCATCAATCTCTATTTTTCGCCGCTCAGCTACCGCTCATTCCGTGAGAGTCAGTTCGTCATCCGGGGCGACTATTCCTCCGTGCTGCTGCAGGAGGGCGTTTTCACCCCCATGGGCAAGGACATGACAATCTACGTCCGCGCCAGGGGGTCCGAGGGCACGCTGCTCGGCATTCTGGTGCACGACACCCGGAATGCGGCACGGCCGGTGACCATGATGGCTGAGCAGGGCGCGCTGGTGCGCACCGAGGATGGCCCGCGCTTTGTCATGCTCAAGGGCAACCGGCAGGAGATCGATCGCGACCGGGGGCAGCTTTCACTTCTCTATTTCGACCGCTACGCCCTCGATATCGGCCAATTGGCGGAAGACCAGGGTGACCGCTTTCGGACCGCGCGCGAGCGCTATCTGGACGAGCTCCTGAACCCCGGCCCGGGCGAGGACGACCAGAAGAACCGCGGCAAGTTCCTGGCCGAAGCGCACCAGCGCCTGGCCTCGCCCTGGTACGCCGTCGCGCTCACCTTGATCGGCCTCGCCGCCCTGCTCTCGGGTGAGCACAATCGGCGTGGCTATTGGAAGCGAGTCGTCGCCGCCATCGGTGCGGCCTTCGCCTTCGAGGCCGTCGCGCTCGCCCTGGTCAACATCGTGGCAAAGAACCCGCCGCTGGCGACGCTGCTGTACCTCAATCTTGCGATCGGGATCATCGTGCCGAGCCTCGTGCTCTCGGGTGTCCGCTTCTGGCCGCGGCGGCGCAGCCGGCCCTCGGGCCCCGAAGCCCAGGCCGCGGCCTGAACCCGGCGATGCGACTCTCCTCGACCCTCTCGCTCTATATCAGCCGCCAGTTCCTGGTCTGGCTCGGCATCGTTTTCGCCCTTTTTGTGGTGACAGCCTTCATTTTCGACGCGGTCGAGCTCCTGCGTCGCGCCTCAGGCGCCAATCGGGAGAGCGCCACGTTCATGGTGCTGATCGAGATGGCGGTGCTCAGAATGCCCTTCATCGCGTCGAAGGTGCTGCCCTTCGCCGCCCTGATCGGCGCGATCCTCACGCTGACCCGCATGACCCGGACGCAGGAATTGGTCGTGACGCGCGCGGCGGGTGTGTCGGTCTGGCAGTTCCTGCTGCCGGCGCTCGCAATCTCGTTTCTGCTCGGCGCCTTCGCGGTGACCGTCTTCAATCCGTTTGCGGCCGCCATGGTGTCGCGCTTCGAGCAGATGGAGGCACGCTATCTGCAGGGCAAGTCAAGCCTGCTCGCCCTGTCCGACACCGGGATCTGGCTCAGGCAGAGCGATGGCGAGCGGCCAACCGTGATCCACGCCCGCCGGCTCGACAAGGAGACCCTCACTCTTCACGATGTGATCATCTTCCAATATGAGAAGGACGACCAATTCGTCCGCCGGATCGACGCCCGGGAAGCCAAGCTGAGCGAGGGCTATTGGCAGATCCCGAACGCGCTGATGACCGGGCCGGACCAACCGGCCGCGACCGCCACGGACTATAGGCTCGCAACCGAGCTAAGCCTCGAGCAAATCGAAAACAGCTTCGCGCCGCCAGAGACCCTGTCCTTCTGGGCTCTGCCCGAGTTCATCAAGGTTCTGGAGGACTCGGGCTTCTCCTCGGTCAGGCACCGACAATATTGGCATGCCACGCTAGCGATTCCTCTCCTGCTATGCGCCATGGTAATGATCGGCGCGACGTTCTCGCTCCGGCTCAACCGACGTGGCGGCGTATGGCTTCTCGTGGTCGCCGGCATCATGACCGGCTTCATGCTCTACTTTGTGTCCGATCTGGTACTTGCGCTCGGACTCTCCGGCAAGATACCACCTTGGCTCGCGGCGTGGGCGCCGAGCGGAGTCTTCATGCTGATCGGCATCGCGAGTCTCTTCCACCTCGAGGACGGATGAACCCGTGATCTCCTGGCGTGCCCTCCTCATCGGCCTTGGTGCGGTCGGTTCCCTGACCGTGGGCCTCGCGCTCGCCGCCGACGACATCGGCAGCACACTCGGCTTCAAGAGCGGCGAGCCGGTGCTGCTGACCGCAAATAGTCTGGAGCGCGACGATGAGCGCGGGCTGGTCACGGCGACCGGCGATGTCGAGCTCTCGCAGGTCGAGCACATCGTGATCGCCGACACGATCGTCTACAATGAACGGACTAATCTGGTGACGGCGCGCGGCAATGTCACCATGCTTGAGCCATCGGGCAATGTCGTGTTCGCGGACTCGCTCGAGCTGAAGGACGACCTCAGGGACGGCGCGATCGAAGCGTTTCGTGCCAAGCTGACCGATGGAGCCCGGATCGCGGCCTCGAGCGCCGAGCGGCGCAATGGCAACCGGACGACCATGCGCAACGTCGTCTATTCCCGCTGCGAGCTGTGTCCGGTTGACCGCGAGCGTGCGCCCCTCTGGCAAGTCAAGGCCAAGGAGGTCGTGCATGACGAGGTGTCACACGACATCGCCTATTATGACGCCTGGCTCGAGTTTTTCGGCGTGCCGATGCTCTATACACCGTATTTCGAGCACGCCGACCCGACGGTGAAGCGCCGAAGCGGCTTCCTCTTTCCCTCCTACGGCAATTCGACAACGCTCGGCTACTCCATCACGACGCCCTATTACCTCGTGCTCGAGCCCTGGCGCGATCTGACCATCGAGCCGACCTACACCACCAACGAGGGCCCGGTGCTGGGCCTGCAATATCGCGAGGAATTTGCCAACGGCAGCCTCGAATTCGCGGGAAGTGTGACGCGCCCGGAGACGCAGGACGCCCGGTTCGGAACGGAGATCGGCGGAGACATCATTCGCGGCCACATCATTGGTTACGGCCAGTTCGATATCGACCCGATCTGGCGCGCCGGCTTTCTGCTCGAGCGCTCCTCCGACGAGACCTATCTGAATCGCTACAGGGTGAGCGGCCTGAAGAGCCGGCGGACGCTCGTGACAAGCCCGTTCGCCGAGGGCATCGATGATCGCAACTACTACGGTGCGACAGGCTACTACTTCCAGAGCCTCGACGAATTCGATGACGAGGCCGAGGTGCCGGTGGTTCTGCCGCTGCTCGACGTCAACTTGATCGGCGACGCCGGCAAGCTCGGCGGCTTCTACACATTCGATGCCAATGGCATGGCACTGTTCCGCGAGCGCGGGGCCGATAGTCGCCGCCTCTCCTTGGCCGGCGGCTGGCACCTGCCCTATACCAGCGACGACGGCCATGTCCTCCAGCTCTCGGCGAGCCTGCGCGGCGATCTCTATCACGTCGACGACGTGCCCGATCCGGATAACCCCTCGAACCTGAAGAATGGCGTGACCGGCCGCATCGTGCCGGAAATCGCGCTCGAATGGCGTTACCCCTTGATCTCGCGCTACGACGATTTTCACCTGACGGTCGAGCCGATCGTGCAGGGCATTCTGAGCCCGACCGGCCTCAACTCGGAGAGGATCCCGAACGAGGACAGCCAGGATCTCGAGCTAACCGACACGAATCTGTTCTCGAGCAATCGCTTCGCCGGCCTCGACCGCGTGGAGGAAGGCCCGCGTGTCAATTATGGCCTGAAGCTCGGCGTTTTCGGTACGAATGGGGAGCGCGCGACCGCGCTGTTCGGTCAGACCTTGCGGATGCGAGACGAAGACAACCTTGTCGCAGGCAGCGGGCTCGACCAGACCAACTCGGACTTTGTCGGTCGGTTGAATCTATCGCCCGGCCCCTATCTCGACCTTGCTTACAGGTTCCGCTTGGACGGGGACGACCTGACGCCCCGGCGCACCGAGATCGATGCGACAGGTGGCCCCAGTTTCCTCAGGCTCTCTCTGACCTATCATAGGGTCGAGGGACAGCCCCTCGCCAACGACCCGACGGAGTTCGTGACGCGTGAAGAGATCATTGCGGCCGGGTCGCTTCGGCTCAGCCAGTATTGGAGCATCCAGGCCGGAGGCCGACGGGATTTGGCCGAGGACCGGACCATCAGCATTGACGGCGCCTTGACCTATGAAGACGAGTGCTTCCTGGCCAGCCTGCGCGCCGGCCGCACCTATAATCAGACCCGCGATGTCGAGCCGGACACGAGCATCATGTTCACACTGCTGCTCAAGGGCATCAGCTAGCGACCATGATAGATAGCCCTGAAACTGTGGGACGGCATGCCATCCGGCCGCCGCACCGGGAGAGGCGCCGTTTTCGCGGTCTCGGCCGGATTGTCCGGCTTGCACTCGCCGCGCTGCTGACCGGCGCGATCGGCGCCGCTTGTCCCTGGAGTGCGGCGGACATGGGCATGCGCCCCGCCTCCGCCCAGGAAGACGTGCTGCGCATCGCCGCCGTGGTCAATGACGACGTGATCTCGGTGTTCGACCTCGCGCTCAAGCTCGCGGTCGCCATCCGGTCCTCAGGCTTTAACGATAGCCCGGAGCTTCGGCGCCAACTTGCGCCGCAGGTGTTGCGCGCGATGATCGACGAGCGCCTGCAGGCGCAGGAGGCGAGACGCCTCAACGTCGAGGTGACCCAGAAGGAGCTCGATGGCGCGATCGCCCAGATCGAGAAACAGAATCGCTGGGAGCCCGGCACATTCACCAAGCGCCTCGCGGACACGCGCGTTGATCAGAACGCCATTCTCGACCAGATTCGCACCGAGATCGCCTGGGGCAAGATGGTGCGCCGGAAATTCGTCGCCACGGTCAATGTCAGCGAAGACGAGGTGGATGAGGCGATCCGCCGGATCGAGGCCAATCGCGGCAAGACGGAATACAAGATCGCCGAGATCTTCATTCCGGTCGAAGAAGAAGGTGATGAGGAGGAAGCGCAGGCCGTCTCCACCGATCTGGTGCGGCAGCTGCGCGCGGGCAGCTCATTTGCCGCGGCAGCACGACAGTTCTCGAAGTCGGCTAGCGCGCCGGAGGGTGGCGAGGTCGGCTGGGTCGTTGGCGGCCAGTTGGTGAATGAAATCGATACCGTCCTGAAAACGATGCGCCCGGGGCAGATTTCCGATCCGATCCGCACCTTCGACGGCTTCTACATCATCAGCCTGAGCGACGAGCGCACGGTGCTGGGTGGCGGCGTTGGCGCATCCACGTTCAGACTGGCCCAGGTCGTGCTCGACCCGTCGAGCGGCGACGCGGGCGAGGTGCAGTCCCTGGTCAGGAAACTCAAGGCGACCAAGGACTGCGAAAGCTTCCTCGCGGCGGCACGCGGCCGCTCCGCGCCGATTTCGGGCGAGATCGGACGCGTCGCACTCGATGATCTGCCGACCGATCTCAAGGCCGCCGTGGTCTCGCTCACCGACGGGCAGGTCACCGACCCCCTGCCGTTTGAAGGCTCGAGGCGGCTGATCATGGTGTGCGAGCGTACCTTCGCGGCGGCGCCTTCGGCCGGGCCGGTCGATCGCGAAGCGGTGCGCCGCGATCTCTCCAATCGGCGGCTCGATCTCGCTGCCCGGCGCTATTTGCGCGATCTGCGCCGCGCCGCCTTCATCGAGGTCCGGATCTGAGCGATCCGCGCTCAGACCAGGGTTCGCTCGATCAGGCGCTCGCCGCCCTGCCCAGCATCGGCCAGACGGTCGCGGCGCATGAGCTCGGCGCCCGCAAATCGCTCGGCCAGCATTTCCTGTTCGACCTCAATCTGACGCGCCGCATCGCGCGCGCCGCGCAGCCTTTCGAGGGCCGAACCGTCATCGAGATCGGGCCTGGGCCCGGCGGGCTTACGCGCGCCCTGTTGCTCGAGGGCGCAGCATCGGTGATCGCGGTCGAGCGCGATGCCCGCTGTATCGCCGCGCTCGCACCACTAATGGAGGCCTCGGCGGGCCGGCTTCGGGTGGTCGAGGCTGACGCACTTGAAATTGATGAAACTAGCCTAGGATCCGCACCACGGCTGATCGTCGCCAACCTGCCCTACAACGTCGCGACGCCGCTGATCCTCAAATGGCTCGAGCGACCCGGGCTGATCGAGCGCGCGGTCGTCATGGTCCAGAAGGAGGTCGCCGAGCGGCTGATCGCCAGGCCCGGCGATGACGCCTATGGCCGCCTCAGCGTGCGCGTCCACTGGGTGGCGGAGGCCGAGATCCTGTTCGACGTGTCGCCACGCGCGTTCGTGCCGCCGCCCAAGGTGGTGTCGAGCGTCATCAGGCTGGCGCCGCGCAAGGCACCCCTCTGCGCCGCCCCGCTTGACGCGTTCGAGGCCGTGCTCAAGGCGGCTTTCGGACAGCGGCGCAAGATGCTGCGCGCGGCGCTCCGGGGCCTCGGCGTCGATACACTTGAACTATTGGAGGCCGCCGAAATCGCCCCGACCGCCCGGGCCGAAACCCTTTCGACCGAGGACTTCTGCGCCCTGGCGCGGGCGCTGACGGCACTGAGGGGTCGCAGCCCCGCCTGATGGCTGCGAAAATTTGTTGCGAGCGTGGACCATCGAGAGTAAGCAGCACGCCACCATGAACGCGTCGACCCTATTCCAGACACGACGAGGCCGGGCGGCAATCGCGCCGCCCCCGTGACGCCCCAGCCTTAGCGCGGGTGCTTCACGCCGTCTCAACCCTCCCCGAAGCGCCGACACACGGATCCCGCGTTATGGTCACGATCAGACCCGAACAACCTTCCGACACCCCTGCGATCGAGCGCCTGCTCGACACGGCCTTCGAGCCGGAGCGCCACGGCCGCCCTTCATACCGGCTCCGCGAGGGCGTGCCCCGGATCGACACGCTCTGCTTCGTCGCCGAGAACGACGGGCGCGTGATTGGCGTCGTGCGCTTCTGGCCGATCGAGGTCGGCGGCGCACCCGCGCTGTTGCTCGGGCCGATCGCGGTGCACCCCGAGCTTGCGCGGCGCGGCATCGGCAGCCGCCTGGTGCGGAAGGGACTCAACGCGGCAAAGGCCGCCGGCTGGCGCGTCGTCGTCGCGGTCGGGGTGCAGGCCTATCTCGGGCGCTTCGGCTTCGTGCCAGCCAAGCCCCGGGGCCTCCGCTTTCCCGTGCCGGTGGATGAAGCGCGTTTCCTGGTGCTCGAGCTGGTGCCAGGCGCGCTCAGCACGGCGGGCGGCCGAATCGGGCCGGCCCGACCGGCAGCGAAGGCCGCTGTCTCTTAGCGCGTCCCCAACAGCCCGTCGACGAACGAGCGGAGCCAGTGCTGGCGCGTGCGCCTAAGGCGCTCGGCCGCGAGGATGGCGCGCACCGAGGCGACCGCACGCGCCAGATCGTCATTCACGATGACGTAGTCGTACTCGTCATAATGGCTCACCTCGTCGACCGCCTTGGCCATGCGCGCGATCACGACCTTCTCGCTGTCCTTGGCGCGACGGCGGAGCCGGTCGTGCAGCTCGGTCATCGAGGGCGGAAGAATGAACACGCTGACGAAATCATCAGGGAGCCGCGCGCGCACCTGCTGGGCGCCCTGCCAATCGATGTCGAACACCATGTCGTGGCCCTCGGCGAGCGCGGCCTCGACGGGTGCGCGCGGCGTGCCATAGCGATGGTCGAAGACGCGCGCATGTTCGAGCAGGGCGTCTTCCGCGACTAGTCGCTCGAAGGCCGGCCCATCGATGAAGCAATAGTCGCGGCCATCAACCTCGCCCTCGCGCGGCGGCCGGGTCGTGACCGAAACGGACATGGAGAGGCCCGAATCCCCCTCAAGCAGCGCGCGGGTGATCGTGGTCTTGCCGGCGCCCGAGGGCGATGACAACACGAAGACGAGGCCACGCCGGGCGCCGCGGCCGGCCGTGACCGTCGATCCCTGCTCCGTGGCTGGCGGGTTGCCCATGGCGCTCCCCAAACCGGGTCGTGTCTCGGATTCGGGCGAGAAAATAGCCGATGGCGCGCCGGCGACCAACCGCTCGTCCGGTTCAACGCCGGTATTGGTCCTCGAGCTCGACCGCGAACGAGGTCAGCATCCGCCCGACACAGGCATAGAAGCTGGCGGTGAGGGTGAGCTCGACCTGCTCGGCGGGCGTGAAGTGGCGCCTGAGCTCCGCCATGCACTCGGCCGAGGCGCCGGGACCAACCGTCACCTCGTCCGCGAGGCGCAGAGCCGCACGCTCCTTGGCATCAAAGAGGGCACTCGCCCGCCAGTCGGCCAGCGCGTCGATCTTGGCCTGGGGCACGCCGGCGGTGAGCGCCATCTTCACGTGGTGCGCCCACTCATACTCGGTCTTGGCAGTCGTCGCGCCGCGCAGGATCACCAGCTCGCGGAGTACCCGCGGCGTCTTGGCGTTCAACCGGAGCGGCCAGGCCATGTCCAGCCAGGCACGCAACATGGCTGGCGCATGGCCGATGGTTCGATAGATGTTGGGCACCTCAATGCCGCGCGCTCGTACCTCCTCGAACATGGCCTTGAGCGCGGCGTCATCGGGCTGGAGCGGCAGCAGCGGCAGGCGGCTCATGCATTTCCCCCTTGATGCCCATGGGCGTGGGGGCCTTCTCTATCAGCCCCGAGGGGTGGCGTGCCAGGGTGCTTGGCGACCGGCCCCGAGGCATGACAAGCTCGGTTCCGACAAATCAGGCTTCGGGAGAGCAGGCATGTCAGGCCGGACGGTGTTGGTCGAGGCGCCCTGGTATGAGACGCGGATCACGAATTGCTCGTTCTGCGGCATCATGATCGCTCGTCAATATTGGCAGGACG
>VGET01000013.1 GCA_016869195.1 Alphaproteobacteria bacterium
ATCGTCTCGGCCGCCGCCTTCGCCTTGATCCTCGCCGCCGGCATGGCGCTGGCGCGTGCGGCGGGCCATCGCATCGAGTGGAAGCGCGGACTCGTCTGGGGTCTCGCCGGCTTTGGCGCGATTCAGCTCGCGCCCGCGCTCGGTCTGCCGCCGGAGTTACCGGGCACCGCCGCGGCCGATCTGGGTGCCCGCCAGGGCTGGTGGCTCCTGACGGCGGCGTTGACCGCCGCCGGCCTCGCCTGGCTCGCCTTCATGCCGCGCACGTGGCTGAAGCCGCTCGCGCTCGTGCCGATTCTGATCCCGCATCTGGTCGGCGCGCCCGAGCCCGAGCACCATGGCGGCCTCGCGCCCGACTCGCTCGCCACGCAATATGTCTACGCCGCGCTCATCACCAACGGCGTCTTCTGGCTGATCCTCGGCGCCCTGACCGCGCATCTGTATGGGTGGTTCGAGAAGCGAAGGGCGCTCGGCTGACTACTTGTCCTCGCCCATCTTGAGGGCGGCGAGGAAGGCTTCCTGCGGAATCTCGACGTCGCCGAACTGGCGCATGCGCTTCTTGCCGCGCTTCTGCTTTTCCAACAGTTTTCGTTTGCGCGTGATGTCGCCGCCATAGCATTTGGCGAGCACGTCCTTCCTGAGCGCCGAGACGGTCTCGCGCGCCACCACCTTGCCGCCGATCGCCGCCTGCACCGCGATCTTGAAGAGCTGGCGCGGGATCAGATCCTTCAGCCGCGTGCAGAGCGCGCGCCCCCGCGCTTCGGCTTGGCTCCGATGCACGATCATCGAGAGCGCGTCGACCGGCTCGCCATTGACGAGGATCGAGAGCTTCACGAGATCGCTCTCCTGATAGCCGTCGAGCGCATAGTCGAAGCTGGCATAGCCGCGGCTGACCGATTTCAGGCGATCGTAGAAATCGAACACCACCTCGTTGAGTGGCAGGCGATAGACCACCATCGCGCGGTTGCCGACATAGGTGAGCTCGATTTGCTCGCCGCGCTTCTCCTGGCAGAGCGCGAGCACCTGGCCGAGATAGTCATCGGGCGTGAAGATCGTCGCCTTGATCCAGGGTTCCTCGATGTGCACGATGCGCGTGACATCGGGCATGTCGGCCGGGTTGTGCAGCTCGAGCATCTTACCGTCGGTCATCGTCACCCGATAGATGACGGAGGGTGCGGTCGCGACGAGATCAAGGTCGAACTCGCGGCTCAAGCGCTCCTGCACGATCTCAAGGTGCAGGAGGCCAAGGAAGCCACAGCGAAAACCGAAGCCAAGCGCGGCCGAGGTCTCGGCCTCGAACTGGAAGCTCGTGTCGTTGAGCCGAAGCTTGGCAAGCGAATCCCGCAGTCGCTCGAAATCCGCCGCATCGACCGGGAACAACCCGCAGAACACGACCGGCACGCTCGGCTTGAAGCCTGAAAGCGGCTCGGCGCAGGGGCGCTTCGCCTCGGTGATCGTGTCGCCCACATTGCAATCGGCGACCTCCTTGATCGCCGCCGTGATGAAGCCGATCTCGCCGGGCGAGAGTGAATCCACGCTCTGCTTCTTCGGCGTGAACACGCCGACCTGCTCGACCTGATGCAGCGCGCCGGTCGACATCATGCGGATGGCGAGGCCCTTCTTGAGCACGCCGTCTTTCACCCGCACCAGAATGACGACGCCGAGATAGGGGTCGTACCAGCTATCAACCAGGAGTGCCTTCAAGGGTGCCGCAGGGTCGCCGCGCGGCGCCGGCAGGCGCGCGACCAGCGCCTCCAGCACGTCATCGATGCCAATGCCGGTCTTGGCCGAGATCATCAGCGCGTCATGCGCCTCGAGGCCGATCACGTCCTCGATCTGCTGCTTGACCCGATCGGGCTCGGACGCCGGCAGGTCGATCTTGTTCAGGACCGGCACGATCTCGTGGTTGTTGTCGATCGCCTGATAACAGTTCGCCAAGGTCTGCGCCTCAACGCCCTGCGTCGCGTCCACCACGAGAAGCGAGCCCTCGCAGGCGGCGAGCGAACGGCTCACCTCATAGGCGAAGTCGACATGGCCGGGCGTGTCGACCAGGTTCAGCACATAGGCTTCGCCATTCTTGGCGCGGTAATTGAGCCGAACCGTCTGCGCCTTGATGGTGATGCCGCGCTCGCGCTCGATGTCCATCGAATCGAGCACCTGCGCGGTCATCTCGCGCTTCTCGAGCGCGCCGCAGCGCTCGATCAGGCGGTCGGCAAGCGTCGACTTGCCATGATCGATGTGCGCGATGATCGAGAAATTGCGGATATGAGCGAGGTCGGTCATGGGGCTTCAATGGTTCTTACATAGGCGCGGGCCAACAGGTCACAAGATCGAATCTACCCGCCTATTCTACCGTCATCCGCCGCCTTGAGCGGGAGATCCAGAGAAACGGGCTCGAACCGTGAGGCCGCTCTGAATGGCCCGGTCAAGCCGCGCCATGGCGAAAGAAGGAAGAGCCACGCTGTCGGTGCCCCGACCTAGGCCCTGAGCGTGCCCCCGGTTGCCTTCTGCACCGCCTCGACCACCTTCTTGGCCACCGCCTCAATCTCAGCCTCGGTCAAGGTGCGGTCCTGCGGCTCGAGGCGCACGCTGATCGCGAGCGATTTCTTGCCAGGCTCCAGCCCTTCGCCTTCGTAAAGATCGAAGATCTGGACGTCGGTGATGAGCGCGCGATCGGCGGTGCGCGCGGCGCGCACCACCGCATCGGCGTTCACCTTGCGATCGAGCACGAAGGCGAAGTCACGCTCGACCGCCTGGAAGTCGGAGGCCTTGAGCAGCGGCCGGGCGCGACCGGCGCGCTCCTTGGGCTGCGGCAGGGCATCCAGGAACAACTCGAAACCGGCGACCGGCACGTCAAGGTCGAACGCGGTGGTCACGTGGGGGTGCAGCTCGCCAAAGCGCGCGACCACGCTGGCGCCGAGCTTGACGCAGCCCGAGCGCCCCGGGTGATACCAGCCAGGCGCATCGGCGGTAACATTGAGCGAGGCGGTCGGCAGGCCAAGCGCCTGAATCAATGCGAACGCATCCGCCTTGGCGTCAAGGGCATCGACCGTGCGGGCCTTGCCTTGCCAATGGCGCGGCAGCGCGGCACCGGCGCGGACGCCGCTCGCCATCGGGTGCTGCCCCTTCGGCGTGTCGTCCTCGTATTGGGGCCCGACCTCGAACAGCGCGATTGAGGGCGCGCCGCGCGCGCGGTTGCGCGCGACCGCGGCCAGGAGATTGGGCAGGATCGACGGCCGCATCACATCAAGATCGGCGCTGATCGGGTTGGCGACGCGGAGCGCGTCCGATACGTCGCCGAATAACGCGGCCTTGCCAGACGGCATGAACGACCAGGTGACGGCTTCGTTGAGGCCGCGCGCGGCGAGCACGCGACGTGCCAGCCGAACCCGCCGCTGTCCTAGGTCGAGCGCAGGCTCGGGCTCAGCCGTTGCTCGCCGGAGCGAGACCGCGGGGATCGCGTCGAAGCCCTTGAGGCGCAGCACCTCCTCCACGATGTCGGCCTCGCCCTGGATATCGTTGCGCCAGGAGGGCGGCACGACCGACCGGCTCTCGCCGGAGCCATTCGCCTCGAAGCCCAACGCGGCGAGCAGGCGCCTCGTCTCGGCCTCGGGCACATCGAGCCCGCCCAGCGCGCACACGCGCGACTGACGGAAGGCGATGGAGCGCCGCCACGCCGGCTCGGTACCGGCCATCACCATCTCACTCGGCTCGCCGCCGCAGAGATCTAGGATGAGCCTCGTCGCGGCTTCCATGCCCGAAGGCGCGAAGGCGGCATCGACGCCGCGCTCGAAGCGATGGCGCGCGTCGCTATCGAGCGAAAGCTTGCGCCCGGTCGTCGCGGTGCGCTTCGGATCGAACAGCGCGATCTCGACGAACACGTTGGTGGTCGCGTCGCTGCAGCCTGAGCTTTCGCCGCCCATTACGCCCGCGAGCGAGAGCACGCCGGTGTCATCGCCGATGGCGGTCATCTCGTCATCGAGCGTGTAGTCCTTGCCGTTGAGCGCACGGAAGTTCCTGCCACCACAGCCGAGGCGCAGCCACAGGTGCCCGCCCTTGACCTTATCGGCGTCGAACACATGGACCGGCCGATTGAGATCGATGGTCAGAAAGTTGGTGACATCGACCAAAGCCGAGATCGGCCGCAAGCCCACCGAGCGCAGGCGATTCTGCATCCAGGCCGGGCTCGGCCCGTTTTTCACGTTGCGGATATAGCGGCCGACAAACAGCGGGCACGCGTCTTCCTTGCCCGTGGGGAATTCGAGGCGCACATCGATCGGGCTCTTGAACCGCCCTGGAATCACTTCGATCGCTGGGGTCCTGAGCCGCCCGAGGCCCTTGGCCGCAAGATCGCGCGCGATGCCAATCACGCCAAGACAGTCGCCCCGATTGGGCGTGACCGAGAGCTCGAACAGCGGATCGTCGAGCCCGAGCACCGAGGCGAACGGCTTGCCCAACGGCGTATCCGCCGGCAGCTCGATAATGCCGTCGTGCTCGTCGGACAGCCCCATCTCGCGCTCCGAGCAGAGCATGCCGTTGCTTTCCTGGCCCCGGATCATCGATTTCTTGAGCAGGAGCCCGGTGCCCGGAATGGTCGTGCCCGAGGCCGCGAACACGCCTTTCATGCCGGTGCGGGCGTTTGGCGCCCCGCACACGACCTGGAGTTTCTCATGGCCTGTGTCGACGATGCAGACCCGAAGCTTGTCAGCGTTCGGGTGCTGCTTCGCCTCGACCACATAGGCGACGGTGAACGGCGCGAGGCGCGCGGCGTGATCGGTCACATCCTCGACCTCGAGCCCGATCGAGGTGAGCGTCTCGGCGATGGTCTTGGTGTCAGCCTCGGTCTCGAGGTGGCTCTTGAGCCAGGACAGCGAGAACTTCACCGCGACAGCCCCGTGGCCAGGCTCGGTGTATCGAGCGCCGCGAAGCCGTAATGACGTAGCCAGCGCAGATCGGCCTCGAAAAAGGTGCGGAGATCTGGAATGCCATATTTCAGCATGGCGCAGCGCTCGACGCCGAGGCCAAAGGCGAAGCCCTGATAGCGCGTCGGATCGACGCCCGCGAGCTCAAGCACCTTCGGGTGCACCATGCCGCAGCCGAGGATCTCGAGCCAGTCACCGCCTTGCCCGAGCTTGAGCTCGCCGCCCTTGCGCGAACAGCCGATGTCCATCTCCGCCGACGGCTCGGTGAACGGAAAGAAACTCGGACGGAAGCGCGTCGGTAGGTCGTCCAGCTCGAAGAAGGTGCGCACCAGATCGATCAGGCAACCCTTGAGATGGCCCATATGCGTCGAGCTGTCGATCGCGAGACCCTCGATCTGATGGAACATCGGGGTGTGGGTCATGTCGTAGTCGACGCGATAGGTGCGGCCAGGAGCGATCACCCGATAGGGCGGCGGACCGGCTTCCATGGTGCGTACCTGCACCGGCGAGGTGTGCGTGCGCAATACTTTCCGCTCGCCGTTCGCGTCCGGCGGCAGATAGAACGTGTCGTGCATCTGCCGCGCCGGATGATCCGGCGGCATGTTGAGTGCCGTGAAATTGTGGAAGTCGTCCTCGATGTCCGGGCCTTCGGCGACCGTAAAGCCCATGTCGGCGAAGATCGCGACCAGCTCCTCGATCACCTGCGAGATCGGGTGGATGCGGCCTTCTCTCTCCGGTCGGACCGGCAGCGTGATATCGATGCGTTCGCTGGCCAGGCGCGCCTCGAGCTCCGCCGATGAGAGTGCGGTCTTGCGCGCCGCGAGCGCTTCATTCAGCTCATCGCGCAAGACGTTGAGTCGTGCGCCCATCGCCTTGCGCGCCTCGAGCTCGAGGGCGCCAAGCGATTTCATTCTCTCGGTAAGCCTGCCCTTGCGGCCGAGCGCGTTCACCCGCGCGTCCTCGAGCGCCGCCAGATCGCTAGCGCCCGAGACCGCGGACAAGAGCTCGGCGCGCAGCGCCTCGACCTCGTCCACCGTCGATGCTCCTTTGGCTTCCGGCCTGGCCGGCGCCGCCTTAGCGCCGGCTGGCGCGGGCCGCCTCGGCCTTCTCGACCACTGCCTTGAAGCCCGCCGCATCGCGCGCGGCGAGATCGGCCAGCACCTTGCGGTCGATCTCGACCCCGGCGAGGTCGAGCCCGTGAATGAGCTGCGAGTAGGTCAGGCCGTGCTCGCGGGCAGCGGCGTTGATGCGCTGGATCCAGAGTGCGCGAAAGTCGCGTTTGCGATTGCGCCGGTCGCGATAGGCGTAGCGCTCGGCCTTCTCAACCTTCTCGATCGCAACCCGGAAATTCGTGCTGGCCCGACCGCGATAGCCGCGGCCGCGCTCGACCATCTCACGATGGCGGGCATGGGTGGTGACGCCCCGTTTGACGCGTGCCATGGCGACCCCTCCTCAGCTATAGGGGAGCCAACGACGCACATGCGCCGCGTCGCCGCCCTCGAGAATGGTCGTGCCGCGCTGGTTGCGCTTCACCTTGCGGGTTTTGTCCGTGAGGATGTGGCGGTGATAGGCCTTGTTCCGACGCACTTTGCCGGTCGCCGTGAACGAGAAGCGCTTCTTGGCGCTGCTCTTCGACTTGAGCTTAGGCATTTTGCCTCTCTATCGATGGCTGTGAGGCCGCGCGTGCGCGGCATTTGGGCGGTTGGGCATGCCTAGGGCCGCGCCACCCGTGGAAGCCGCGTGTTTTACAGAGATCAACCGGGCTTGGCAAGCCTCAAGACCCGGATCGATCGCCATAAACCCTTGATATCAGGTGTCTGGCTCGCGCGGGCCTTCGCGCAGCCAATGCTGAATGCGATCCCTCAACCGCTCTGCGGTATAGGGCTTAACGATGTAGTCATCGGCATCCGAGCCAAGTGCCCGCGAGATGTCTTCAAGCGAATTGAGCGCCGAAACGTAGATGATGCGGGCCAGGACCAGCCGGAAGTTCAACCTGATGCGGCGGCAGGTCTCATAGCCATCCATCTCCGGCATCATGATATCCATCAGGATGATGCGCGGATTCACTCGATGCAGCATGGTCAGGCATTCTGCACCAGAGCTCAGCCCAACGAAGGCATAGCCCGACTGCTCGACCACCGTCTTTGCAATGCGGCGATGGTTGACGTCGTCGTCGACGCACATCACGAGGGGTCGCCGCACCGAGTGAACCAAAGGCCGCTGCGCTACCGCAGCCCCTGATCGATCAATTTCGGTTTCGGCGGACATCTCGTTCTCTGGACTGCCGAGCCGCGGGTCTCTAGGCGCCGGCCATTCGGGGGGACTGCGCGATCCAATGCATCAGTCTCGATCGGAGAGATTGCATTTCGATCGGCTTGACCAGGTAGTCATCGGCCTGGGTTTCGAGGGCGCGCTGAACGTCATCGGCCATGTTGCGCGCCGTAACAAAGATGATGCGGGGCCCGCCGCCAGAATAATGGCGCCGAATGCGCTTGCAGGTCTCGAAGCCATCAAGACCCGGCATCATGACGTCCAGAAGGATGATGTGCGGCGTGAGCGTCTCGAGAGCTTGCAAGCACTGCGCCCCCGAGTTGACGCCAAAAAAACGAAACCCCGCCGACTCGACGATGAGCTTGGCGACTTTCTGATTGAGTCGGTCGTCATCCACACAGAAAACTAGACCAAGGGAGCCGCGGCCTGAGCCATCCGGCTTGGCACCCGCTTCGATCTGGCGACCTGGATCGTCCTGCATTCTCGCACCTCACGACGCCGCGGCCTCGCGGCACCGATTTTCGGTACGTCACCTTAACGAACTCTTAGGTTGGGCCCCCTTGCGACGCACGCCCGCCTACTTGTGGGCGATCACCATGGTCATCTGGCGGCCCTCGAGCTTGGGCATCTGCTCGACCTTGCCGATCTCGGCCAAGTCCTCCTTGACGCGCTCGAGCACCTTCATGCCGAGCTCCTGATGCGCCATTTCGCGGCCGCGGAAGCGCAAGGTCACCTTGACCTTGTCCCCCTCTTCGAGGAATCGGCGCATGCTGCGCATCTTAACCTGGTAATCGGCGTCATCGATCGTCGGGCGGAGCTTGATCTCCTTGATCTCGATGACTTTCTGCTTCTTGCGGGCCTCGGAGGCCTTTTTCTGGGCTTCGTACTTGTATTTGCCGAAGTCCATCAGCTTGCAGACCGGCGGATTGGTCAGCGGCGAGACCTCGACGAGGTCGAGCCCGACCTCTTCGGCCATTTCGATGCCGCGGCGGACACTCACGACACCCACCTGGCTGCCGTCGTAGCCGATCAGACGTATTTGTGGAGCGATGATCTCGTCATTGACGCGGGGCCCCTCGCGCGAGGGCGGGGCCGGCGTGGAAGTAGGCCTAGCGATGCGTCTTCCCCTTCTACTGAGCGCTCGAAGCGGCGACAGCGCCGCCTTCGGAGGCCACCCCGGATGGAGCCAGGCCCAGGGGGCCCTCTGCCTCGGCGCGAAGTCTATCGACCGCTTGGTTGAGCGCAAGGGCTTCTTGCGACTGGCTGCCGAGCCGGCGAAGCGCCACCGATCCGGTCTCGGCCTCACGCCGGCCGACCGCCAGGATCACCGGCACCTTGGCCGTGCTGTGCTCGCGCACCTTATAGCCGATTTTCTCGCTTCTGAGATCGAGCTCGACTCGCAATCCAGCCGCCTTCAGCCGGTCTGCAACCGAGACCGCGTAGCCGTCGCTGTCATTGGTGATCGTTGCGACGACGACCTGGACCGGGGCAAGCCAGAGCGGCAGGCGGCCGGCATGATTCTCGATCAGAATGCCGATGAAGCGCTCGAGCGAGCCCAGAATTGCCCGGTGCAGCATGACCGGGCGATGGCGCTGGCCGTCCTCGCCGATATAGCTGGCATCGAGCCGCTCGGGCAGCACGAAATCGACCTGGAGCGTGCCGCACTGCCAGTCACGCCCAATGGCGTCGCGCAGCACAAATTCGAGCTTGGGGCCGTAGAACGCCCCCTCGCCCGGATTGAGCACGAAGTCGAGCCCCGCCGCCTTGCAGGCGTCCTTGAGCGCGCCCTCCGCCCGGTCCCACACCTCGTCGGCCCCGGCGCGGACCTTCGGCCGGTCGGAGAATCGCACCCGAAACTCCGGAAAGCCAAAATCCCGGTAGATGCTGCCGAGCAGATCACAGAACGCACGCGTCTCTTCGGTGATCTGCTCCGTAGAGCAGAAGATATGCGCGTCATCCTGCGTGAAGCCGCGCACGCGCATGATGCCATGGAGCGCGCCTGAAGGCTCGGCGCGATGGCACGAGCCAAACTCGGCCATGCGTAGCGGCAGGTCGCGATAGCTCTTCAAGCCATGCCGGAAGATCTGCACATGGCCGGGGCAGTTCATCGGCTTCAGCGCCAGCACGCGCTCCTCGGCCTCCGAGGTGAACATGTGTTCGCGGAACTTCTCCCAATGCCCCGACGCTTCCCACAGCGAGCGGTCGATCAGCATCGGCGTGCGCACTTCGACATAACCGGCGGCTTCCAACCGGCGGCGCATGTAGCTCTCGATCACGCGATAGAGCGTCCAGCCCTTGGGGTGCCAGAACACCATGCCGACCGCCTCTTCCTGCACGTGGAAGAGCTCCATCTCGCGGCCGAGGCGCCGGTGATCGCGCTTCTCGGCCTCTTCGATGCGCGTGAGGTACGCCTTGAGATCGGCCTCATTGGCCCAAGCCGTGCCATAGATGCGCTGAAGCATCTCGTTCTTGGAATCGCCGCGCCAATAGGCGCCCGCGACCTTGAGCAGCTTGAACGCGCCGACCTTGCCGGTTGAGGGCAAATGCGGCCCGCGGCAGAGATCGATGAACGTGCCCTGACGGTAGAGCGTGATCGGCTCGTTCGAGGGAATCGCCTCGATGATCTGGGCCTTATAGTGCTCGCCAAGGCCCTTGAAGAAGTTGACCGCTTCCGAGCGATCCCAGACTTCGCGCACGATCGGCTCGTTGCGCGCGACGATCTCCTTCATGCGCGCCTCGATGATCGCGAGGTCCTCCGGCGTGAAGGGCGTCTTGCGCGAGAAATCATAATAGAAGCCGTCCTCGATCGCCGGGCCGATGGTGACCTGCGTGTCGGGATAGAGCTCCTTCACCGCCTCGGCCATCAAATGCGCCGTATCGTGACGGATCACCTCGAGCGCCTCGGCATCCTTGGCCGTGATCAGGCGCACCCTGGCGTCCTGCTCGATCGGGCGCGACAGGTCCCACAGGGCGCCGTCAACCTCGATCACGAGCGCCGCCTTGGCGAGGCCCGGGCCGATCGCCGCCGCCAGCTCAGCCCCGGTGACCGCGTGCTCAAAGGCACGGACGCTGCCGTCAGGAAGGGTCAGGCGTGGCATGTCTCGAAGGGGACTGCTGAGCAGTTGATCGTTGACGAGGCTCTACTTGCCCACGCTCGACCCACCTGTCAAGGCGGCGGCGCGGCGGCGTTTCAGCTTGGCCGCCGATCTGTTAGGGAATGGTTATGACCCGCAAACCCACGCTCAAACCACGCGACGCCGCCAGCCTGATTCTCTATCGCCGCGGGCCGAGGGGAGCCGAGGTCCTGATGGGTCAGCGCAACGCCGGCCACGCCTTCATGCCCAACCGCTATGTCTTTCCCGGCGGCCGGGTGGACCCGACCGATCATCGGGTGCCGGTCGCGAGCCCGCTCGACGAGACCACGGCCGATCATCTGGTCCGTTCCTGCCGCAGCGCAAGCCGGGCACACGCCCATGCCATCACCGCCATCAGGGAGACCTATGAGGAGACCGGCCTCATGATCGGCCGACCCTCGCCCCTTGCGGCCAGGCTGAATGAGCGCCACTGGGCCGGCTTCCGCGCGGCCGGGCTGGCGCCGGCGCTCGACCGGCTTGCTTATGCCTTCCGCGCGGTGACGCCACCGCACTATCCGAGACGCTTCGACGCCCGATTTTTCCTGGTCGAGATGGACGAGTGCGTTTCCGGCACGCTGAACGGCAATGGCGAGCTCGAACACCTGGCCTGGCTGCCGATCGACGAAGCGCTTTCGTTGCCCTTGGCGACGCCGACACACCTGGCCTTGATCGAAATTGGGCCCTGGATCGAAATGGGGCGAGCGGCCGCGGCGACCCGCCCGGTGCCCTATCTCTTCACGCGCCAACACCGCCACGTCTACACCGTCGAACAAGTCTAACGACGAAACAGCGCCCCGATCGTGGGTACAGGGTCGGCGTGCACGGCGCCTCGGTCAACCAGCTCGATCAGGTGCGCCAGCACCGAGCGGCCGGCAGCGCCGTGGAGCCGGGGATCCACGTCCTTGTAGAGCCGGCGCACGATCTCGGGAATGGTCGACAGTCCATCGGCGAGGCAGGCGAGAATTTGCGCCTCGCGCTCGGCGCGATGCTCGAGCAGGCCCGCGACATGGATCTTCGGATCGCGCACCGGCGCGCCATGGGTCGGCCAATAGATCGCTTCCTCGCGCGCCAATAGCGCCGCGAGCGAAGCCCGGTAGGCCCGCATGTCGCCGTCCGGCGGTGAGACCACGGTGGTCGACCAGCCCATGACGTGATCGCCGCAAAAGAGCGCGTTCTCTTCCCTCAGTGCGAAGCACAGATGGTTCGACGTGTGTCCCGGCGTGTGCACCGCCTCGAGCGTCCAGCCGTGACCCTCGATCATGTCGCCATGGCGCACCCGAAGGTCCGGCGAGAAATTATGATCCGCCCCCTCCTCGACCGCCTCGTCCTCGCGCTCGCCACCGTGCGGACCGAAGCCATAGGTCTTCGCCCCCGTTAGCAACTTCAGCGGGGCGCCGGCAGGCGAATGATCGCGATGGGTGTGGGTCATGATCAGGTGGGTCACGGTCTCGCCCGCGACCGCGCGCTGCAGCGCCTCGATATGCTCATCGAGCAGCGGCCCGGCATCGATGATCGCGACCTCGCCCCGGCCAACGATATAGGTGCCGGTGCCGTGAAAGGTGAAGGCGCCGCCATTGCGCGCGATCACGCGGCGGATCAGCGGCGTCATCGGCGCGACGGCGCCATACTCGAACTCAAGCGTGCGGTCGAAGCGGAGCGGCGTGGCCATGTGCCACTCTAGCGAGGCTCGAGCACGGCGGCGACCCGCTCGACGGTGAGTGCCGTCAGGTCGGGCACGGCGAGGATCGTGACATGGTCGCCACGCGGCGCCGTAAGGTCGGGATTCGACTCGCGCGAGAACAGCACGACCGCGGGACAACCGGTCGCGGCGATCAGATGCAAGGGTCCGGTGTCGTTGCCGACCGCGAGCGCCGCGCGCCGCGCCAGCGCCGCAATCTGTCCGAGGCTTGTGCGCTCGGCGAGGTTGAGCACCCCGGGCGCCGCGCGCGCGATCTCCTCGATCGCGCCGCGATCCGGCGCAGCACCGATCAAAATTACACCCAGGCCTTGCGCCATGAGCTGTGATGCGAGCCCGGCATAGGCCGCAACTGGCCAGCGCTTGGCCGGCCGGTGCAGCGCACCGCCCGGAACAAGCAGCGCAAATCGCGCGGGCAGCGCAAACTCGCTCAGCGTGCCGCCAAGCCATGAGACATCGGGCGGTGGCACGGCGCCGATGCCCGCATCGCGCAATTGCTCGCGCTGACGGTCCAACGTGTGAAGGTGATCGCGATCGGGGTTGCGGTGGGGATGCGATGACCCGCGGGCGATGCCCGACCATGCCGGTCTCGGTTTGCGGAACAGGCGAAAATAGGCGCTCGAACGTGCCGAGGTCTGCAGGTCATAGACCTGGCTGAACCCGCCCGCGCTGAGCCTGTGCCTGAGCCGGCAAATACCAGGGAGCGAGGTCAGCTTGGGTCGCTCGTCGACCCAAACCTCGTCGAAATACGGCATGGCGTTGGCAAGGTCCGCATAGGGCGCCGTCGTCAGCAGCACGATGCGCGCGCCCTCATGGTGACGCCGGATCGCCGCGCAGGGCCCGGTCGCCAGAATGAAATCGCCCAGGGCGCCGTGCTTGATCACGAGAATGCACGGAGAGTCGGCGCCAACGGACATCGCGCTAAGCCTCTCGAGCGCCCGCGAGGACGTGGCGATAGACCGCGAGCGTGCGCTCGCACATGAGCTCGAGCGCGAAGTTGGTCGCGACATGTTGCCGCGCCGCCTCGGCCTGCGCGCGGCGTTGATCGGGCGTGAGCGCCAGCGCGACGTCGATCGCGCCGGCCAGGGCGATAGGATCGGCCGGCGGCACAAGCCAGCCGGTCACTCCCGGCACCACCGTTTCGCTGGTCGCGCCGATCGAAGTGGCAACCACCGGAATGCCCATCGCCTGAGCCTCGACGGCAACGCGTCCAAAGGCCTCGGGCCGGGTCGAGGCGGAGACGACGACATCGGCCAGCATGTAGGCGGCCGCCATGTCGTCGCAGCGCCCGACCAGATGGACCCGATTTTCAACCCCGTCTTGCCGCGCCTTCGCAATCAGTGAGGCCTGATAATCCTCGGTGCCGTCTTCACCGCCGACGATGACGCAGATCGCATCGCGCCGGGCGACACTACTTATCGCCTCGATCAATACCGTGTGGCCCTTCCACGAGGTCAGCCGCCCCGGCAGCATCACCACGGGTGCGCCGTCCTCCAGGCGCCAGCGCCGCGCCAGCCGCACGATGCGCTCGACCGTCACCGCATTCGGATCGAAGAGCGCGAGATCGATGCCGCGCGGGATGACGTCGATGCGCGCCGGATCAGTGCCGTAGGATCTCACGACCTGATGGGCAATGAACTCCGAAATGGCGATCACCCGTACACCCCGGGTGAGGCTCTTGTTATAGGCACGCTTCAGCGCCGACCCGTCGCCATAGGTGCCGTGAACCGTCGTAACGAACGCGCGCCCGGTTCGACGCGCGGCGAAATACGCGCTCCAGGCCAGCGCGCGCGATCGGGCATGGACGATGTCGACACCGGCCTCCTCGATCAGCCTGGCGAGTCGGCGAACATTGGCCGCCATGACGAGCGGGTTCTTGCTGTGCACCGGAAGGCGCACATGCTTGCCGCCGAGCGCCTCGACCCGCTTCGCCTGGTGCACGCCGTTCGAGGCGACCACCGCGCCCCACCCGGCGCGCACTAGGGCACGCACGATGTCGAGCGTGCCGCGTTCGACTCCGCCACCGCCGTCGAGATCGGGGAGAACCTGAAGGACCACCGGAGGGCGGTCACTCATGCGCCTGTCGATCGTGCTATCCTCGTCGGCCAATGATGCCCGGGCGGCATCTTGCGCGGATCCGTCAAGTTCTCGCCCGAGCGCTGCAAGACCCGGTCAGAGCCCCGCCGATGCCTCAAGCGCCGACCCCCGCCACGCCGAATTGGTTGAACCGTCGATTCGGGAGAATCGCCTACCACCGCAGCGAGGGCAAGAGCCCCGGCGTGATGTTCCTCGGCGGCTTCATGTCGGACATGACCGGCATCAAGGCAACCGCCTTGGAGCGCCATTGCCGGGAAACCGGCCGCGCCTTCCTCCGCTTCGACTATCGCGGCCACGGACAAAGCGATGGCCGATTCGAGGACGGCACGATCGGGAGCTGGCTTGAGGACGCGACCGCTGTGTTCGATGAGTTGACCTCGGCGCGGCAAATTCTGGTCGGGTCGAGCATGGGCGGCTGGATTGCCGTGCTGCTCGCACGCGCCCGGCCCGAGCGGGTTCACGCGCTCATTGGTCTCGCGGCCGCGCCGGACTTCACCGAGGATCTATCGAAGTCAGGATTGGACTCCAAGGCGCGCGAAGCGCTGGAGCGCGACGGGGTGGCCTATCTCCCGTCCGACTATGGCGATCGGCCCTACCCGATCACCCGCGCGCTGATCGAGGACGGGCGCTCTCATTTGGTGTTGCGCTCAACCATCGGTTTCAGCCGCCCGGTGCACCTGATACAAGGCATGAGGGACCCCGATGTGCCATGGGTCACCGCACTCCGCCTCGCCGAGTGTCTCGAGAGTCAATCCGTCGTGGTTACGCTCGTGAAGGACGGCGACCACCGGCTCTCGCGGCCGGAGGATTTGGCGCGGCTTTTTGACGCGGTCGATGCCATGGCGGCGGCGCCCGACTGATGGTTCAATTCTTGGTGAGAGCGCGGGGTCCGGCTACAAACGAGGCGCTGGCCCGGTCATATCAAGGCAGGCGCAACGATACTGCACCAGAGGCCCTCGGTTGGGGATGAACATGTCATTTGCTCTCGGATTTCTTGGCCCACGCGCGTTGCCCCTGGTCGCAGGCGCTCTTGGCGTGCTGCTCCTTATTTCGGGTGCGCGCGCCAATGACATTAACGTCACCACGGCGATGGACCTTGGGCCGGATGGCAACCCCGTGCTCCGTCTGGCGGTTCCGGACTCGCCGACACCAGCGCCAAATGTGCGCTTCGTCGACAAAGCCGGGGCCGAGCATTCGCTCATCGACTTTCGCGGCAAGGTGACCGCGGTGCATTTCTGGGCGACGTGGTGCGTGCCATGCCGCGCGGAGTTACCGCAGGTCGATGCGCTGGCCAAGGCGCTCGGCGGACCCGATTTCGAGGTGCTGCCGATCTCGGTCGACCGCGACGGCATGGAGACCGTCAACGCCTTCTACGCCGCCGAGGGTATTCAGGCGCTGCCGGCCTATCTCGATTTGGGGCTCAAGGCGTTTCGCGCCTTCCGTCTCGCAGGCGTGCCGGCAACCATCTTCGTCGACCGGGACGGCAATGAGATCGGGCGGGTGCTGGGCGAGCGCGATTGGGCCAAGCCTGAAGTGCTCGACGTGGTTCGCCGGATGATCGCCGGCGGCTGAGCACGATGATCAGGCGAACCTGAGATCGATCGATGACGGACATCGCCTCGGTTGGCGTGGTATCGGCCTTCGTCGCGGGCATCGTCTCGTTTCTCTCGCCCTGCGTGCTGCCGCTCGTGCCGGGCTATGTCTCTTACGTCGCCGGCGGCTCGCTCGAGGACCTGACCGAGAACGCCAGCGCGAGGAAGCGGCTCAACGCGCTCATCCTGAGCGGCTGTTTCGTGCTCGGCTTCACCGTGGTTTTCGTCGCGCTCGGGGCCAGCGCCAGCGCGCTTGGCACCTTCCTGCTCGAGCACAAGACCGAGTTCGAATACGCAGCCGGCGCCATCATCATCCTGTTCGGACTGTTCCTGACCGGCGTTCTCAAGCTCAATTTTCTCTATCGCGAGGCGCGCTTCGTCAGCCGGCTCGGCGGCGGACACCCGGTGGCGGCATCGGTCCTCGGCATGGCCTTCGCGTTCGGCTGGACACCCTGCATCGGGCCGATGCTGGGCGCCATCCTGACGCTCGGCGCGGCGCAGGGCAGCGCGGGCGCGGGCGCAATCTATCTCGCGATCTACTCTCTCGGGCTCGGCGTGCCGTTCCTCGCGGCCGCGGCGTTCACCGGCCTGTTCCTCCGGCGCATGAAGTCGATCCGCCGCTTCTCGCGCCCGTTCCAGATCGTGGCCGGTGTCATCCTGATCGCCATGGGCATCGCCTTGATCACCGGCCACCTCACCCAATTCGCGTTTTGGCTTCTCGAGGCGTTCCCCGGGCTCGCCCAGATCGGCTGAGCACGCTTAGCGTTTCGTGTTTGCCTCAAGCAGCGCGCGCAGGCCGACGCGATAATCGGGATAGCGCAGGCGAACGCCAAGCTCGTTCTTGATCCGCGCGTTCGACACGCGCTTGTTCTCGGCATAGAAGCTCCGCGCCATCGGCGAAAGCGTCGGCGCGACCGCCTCATAGGCAACGACGGGCGGCGGCGCGACCTTAAGCAGCTCGCAGGCAAACGTGATCACGTCGGGCGGCGGTGCGGGCTTGTCATCGCACACATTGTAGATCGCGCCCGGACGCGGCCGCGCGATCGAGGCTTCGAGCACCGCGGCAATATCATCGACATGGATGCGCGAGAATACCTGACCCGGCTTATCGATGCGCTTGGCCGTGCCGTCGCGCACTGAATCGAGCGCGCTGCGACCGGGCCCGTAGATGCCGGCCAGACGGAAGATATGGACCGGCACGCCATGCTTGCGCCAAAGGTCGAGCCAAGCGTTTTCGGCCACCAGACGCGCCTGACCGCGCTCTCCGCTCGGCAAAGGCGGCGTCGATTCGTCGACCCACGCGCCACCCTTGTCTCCATAGACGCCTGTCGTTGAGAGGTAGCCGAGCCAGCGGATGCCGCGTGCGTTGACGATGTCATCCGCATGGTGACGCAGGACCGGATCGCCTATCCCGATCGCCGGGGGCGCTGAGATGAGCACATGGCAGGCACGCGCCAGGTCGGCCCGCGCCTCGGCGGCCATGGGCGCCGTTCCATCAAAGAGATACGCGACGATCTTCTTAAGCCTCAGCGATTCAACCGACGCCGAGTCGCGCCGCGTGCCGACGATCCTAAACCCCCTCGTCGCGAGTCGCTCGCCCAGCGCGGCGGCGGAAAATCCGTAGCCGAAACAGAAGAGCATCGGGTGATCATTCGTGGTCATGGCGGCGTGCGTCTTGCCTTTTTCGGACGATTGCCGACTCTTACGGACATGGTTGCAGGATCACAAGCGCGGCCCGAACATTCCGCCCTTCGTGCCTTCCTGGTCGGCGGGCTCGCGCTGTTCTTGGCGCTCGCCGCGCCTGCCGAAGCCGCCGAGAAAAAAGCCAAAAAGAAGGCTTCGGCGCCGCCCGCAGCAACCACCGATCTGAGCTGGACCGGCGTGGGCTCGGCCCAATATGACGCCTGCATCAAGGCTGCGCTCGATGATCCGAAGAGCGGCTTCGATCGCGCCACCGAGTGGCGCGACACCGGTGGCGGGGCCCCGGCCAAGCACTGTGTTGCGGTCGCGCTCTATGCGCTCGGCGAGTATGGCGAGGCCGCAACACGCCTCGAGGCCCTCGCCAATGAGGGCAAGACGTTGCCGAGGGCTCTGCGTATCGCCTTGCTCGGCCAGTCCGGCGAAGCCTGGATGGCCGAAAACCAATATGACAGGGCCAAGGCGGTGTTCGGCGCGGCGCTCAAGCTCAGCCCGAACGACGTCGGCCTCCTGATGCAGCGGAGCCTGGCCGAAGCCTGGTCCGAGGATTATTTCGAGGCGATCGACGATCTGAACAAGATCATCGACCTGGAGCCCGACCACGCCGACGCCCTTGCCTTCCGCGCCACCGCCTATCGCTATGTCGGTTCGAACGAGCTCGCGGCTGATGATGTAGAGCGTGCGCTCAAGGCGCAACCGAACCACCTCGGCGCGATGCTCGAGCGCGGCATCCTCAACCGCCTTGATGGCGACAAGAAGGAGGCGCGCGCGGATTGGATGGCGGTCATTCGGCTCGCGCCTGAGTCGCCCGCCGCCGAGGCGGCCCGAAACAATCTGGAGAAGCTCGACGTCAAGGTGGAGTAGCGTTGCGCGAGACCTCTCGCGCCCAGCGCCATTCCCCCAGCACGGCTTCATCCGCCTCGATTGCCTCAAGCGTTGAATAGAGCTCGGCAAATTCTGTCTCGGGCAACAGGCGCGCGAGCGCCCACACCGCCATGGCCCGCACCAGTGGCGAGGCGTCGTTCAAGAGCGCGCGGGCATTTGTGGCGAGGCCGGGGTCCCCGCTGTTGCCGATGGCGATCAGCACATTGCGAACAAACCGATCGCGCCCGATGCGCTTGATCGGCGAGCCGGCGAAGCGCTTGCGAAAACCAGCGTCATCGAGTGAAACGAATTCAGCGAGCGGTGGATTCGCGACGTCCGGTCGCGGCGCAAAGCGAAGCTCCTGGCTGGCTTGAGCGAATTTGTTCCAGGGGCAGACGGCCAGACAATCATCGCAGCCATAGATTCGATTGCCGATGGCAACGCGAAACTCGCGCGCGATGTGACCCTTGTGCTCGATCGTCAGGTACGAGATGCAGCGCCGTGCATCGAGCCGATGCGGCGCCGGGAACGCCTGAGTCGGGCATGCATCGAGGCAGCGGCGGCAGCGCCCGCAATGATCCGGCTCAGGCGTATCCGCTGGCAGCGCGAGCGTCGTGAAGATCTCGGCCAGGAACAGCCAGGAACCAAATCGCCGCGACACGAGGTTGGTGTGCTTGCCCTGCCAGCCGAGGCCCGCCGCTTCGCCGAGCGGTTTTTCCATCACCGGCGCGGTATCGACGAACACCTTCACCTCGCCGCCGAAACGCGCCACCAGCGCGCGCGCGAAGGCCTTCAGGTTGCGCTTGATGACGTCATGATAGTCGGCCCCCTGGGCATAGACCGAGATGACACCGCGGTGCCGATCCGTTTGCGCCGGGTCAGGAATAGTTGATGGCGCATAGCTCTTGCCTAGCACGATGACGCTCTTGGCGGCCGGCCAGAGCGCGTCCGGCGACGCCCGCTCGCCGGCACGCGTTGCCAGCCAGCCCATGTCACCGTGATAGCCAGCCTCGAGGAAGCCCTTGAGGCCCTCGCGCGCCGCGGCGGAAAGACCGGGATCGGTGAATCCCACCGCGTCGAAGCCATGATTGAGCGCGAGGTCGGCTACGGCCGATTTCGTGGCGGTCGGATCGGACGGCGTTGTCTCTTGATGCCGCGTCTTCGCCTCAGAAGTCGAGGTCGGCATAGTGCTTGGGCGGCGGCAAGGCGGCGATGTGGTCGGCCAGGATCGGCCGGAGCGACGGGCGTGACTTGACCCGGGAATACCAGTCCCGGGCCGACTCACAGCGCTCCCACGGCACATCGCCGAGATAATCGATGACCGAGATATGGGCGGCGGCGGCAATGTCCGCGAGCGAGAAATCGTCGCCCGCGAGCCAGCGCCGCCGGTCGGTCAGATAGCCGACATAGTCGAGGTGGACCTTGATGTTCTGAAGGCCGGCGCGCACCGTCTCGGCATCCGGCGCCTGGCGCAGCATGAAGCGCTTGAGGAACTTCTCGCCGTGCAGGTGGTTGGTGACCTCGCGCGCGAACTTGCCGTCGAACCACGCAACCAGGCGGCGCACCTCGGCGCGCACCAGGGGCGCCGTGCCGATCAGCGGCCGGCTCTTGTAGACATCCTCGATGTACTCGGCGATGGCCGTGTGGCTGGCGATCACTGCGCCATCCGGCTCAACCAGCACCGGCAACTCCCCGGCCGGATTGAGCGCCAGAAACTCGGGACGGCGCTCCCAATAGGGCTCGAGCTCGGCCTCGAATTCGAGCTCCTTTTCCGCCAACGCCACGCGGATCATCCGGCAGGCGGGCGACAACCACATGTGGTAGAGGCGGCGCATGGGCGCGCAGTCTATCGCAGCCCAGGAGCCCGTGCATCGGCCGCGTCACCGAAATGTGAATTCTGTTGCCCGGTCGGTTAACGTCCGAATGCTATAGTCGTTTCCATGCGCCAAAGGATGTCGCTCCGCCTGATCGCCGCCGCGGCTGCATTTGCTGTTGCCTCCATCACCGCCCTTGGCAGTGTTGCGGCCGGAAGCGAAGAGCGCGCGCCGGTCGTGCTCGAGCTCTTCACCTCGCAAGGCTGCTCGTCCTGCCCCTCGGCCGATGCGTATCTCGGCGAGCTGGCGAAGCGGGGCGACGTGTTGCCGCTTTCGATACATGTCGATTACTGGAATTACATTGGCTGGGTTGACCCCTACGCCAGTGAGGCGAATACGGCGCGGCAAAAGGCCTATATGCACGCCCTGCGCACAAGCTACGTCTACACGCCGCAGCTCGTGATCGATGGCCGGCAGCACGTCGTGGGGTCTGATCGGGCCGCGGTCGAAGCCGCGATCGAGGCAGCCAAGGCTGCCCAGGGTGTGCACCTCAAGGTCGAGGTTAATGAGGAGCGCGGCGGGCGCATGCGGGTGAAAGTCCCCCCGGCGAGGATCGACGGCCCGGCCGCCATTCTGTTGGTCGCCTTCGACCGCCAGCATGTGACCCAGGTTCAGGCGGGCGAAAACTCGGGTCGCGAGATCACCAATTATCGCGTGGTCCGCGCCATCAAGAAGATCGGCCGGTTCGACGGCACCGAAACTGAGATCGCGTTCGACGAGATTTCGGTACTGCCCAATCTGACCGCGGACGGCTGCGCCGTGCTCGTGCAGTCCGAGAAAACCGGCGCGATCCTTGGTGCCGGTCTGGCCTGGATGAACCCCGAGGGCTCATAGTCCTCTTATGCGGCGCGGGCTTCGAACGCGCGCACCAGCACATCCGACAGCCGGCGCGCGAAGGCATTGGCATCCTCCAGCGGCTCGCCCTCCATCAACCTGGCCTGATCGAACAGAAGATGGGCGGCGTCTTCGAGCGTTTGGCTCGCCCCCGCCTGCCCGACCAGATGGGCCAGCGAACGGATCAGCTTGTGCCGGGGGTTGAGCTCGAGGATGCGCTTCTGTGCCGTCACGTCACGCTGCTGGCTGCGCAGCAAGCGCTCGAGGTGCATGTCGATATCGCCGGCATCGGCAATGAGGCAGACGGCGCTGTCGGTCAGCCGCGCCGATGTGCGCACGTCCTTCACCTGATCGCCGAGCGAAAGCTTGACCAGCGCGATCAGCTTGTCGAGCTCGTTCTGCGGCGTCGCCTCGGCTTCTCCGGCCTTGTCCCCATCAAGTGGCGGGATGGCGTCGAGGTCTGCGGAGCCTTGCGTCACCGAGCGAAACGGCTTGCCGCTATGCTCACCGACGGTCGGCAGCCAGAAGTGATCAATCGCATCGCTCATCAGCAGCACATCAAGCCCACGGGCCCGGAAACCCTCGATCTGCGGGCTCTTGCGCAGCGCCTCAGGTGAGTCGCCGGTGATGTAGTAGATGGCAGTCTGGCCCTCGCGCATGCGGCCGACATAATCGTCGAGCGAGTGCCACTCGCCGGGCTTGCCGTTCAGGGTTTGGAAACGCGCGAGCTTGATCAAGGCAGCGCGGTTCTCCGAGTCCTCGTACATGCCCTCCTTCAGCACCGCGCCGAAATTGCCCCAGAAGGCCGCATAGTCAGACGTCGCATCAGCGGCCTTCTTATCGAGGTCGCCGATCACGCGCTTGACCAAGCCGGACCTGATCTTGGCCAACAGCGGGTTGTTCTGCAGCGTCTCGCGGCTGATGTTGAGCGGCAAATCACTCGAATCGACGACACCCCGCATGAAGCGCAGATAGCGCGGCAGCAGGCCCTCGCAATCGTCGGTGATGAACACCCGCTTGACGTAGAGCTTCACCCGATGGCGGCGTTGCGGCTCGAACAAGTCGAACGGCCGCCGATCGGGGACGAATAGCAGCGCGGCGTATTCCATCCGCCCTTCGGCGCGCAGATGAATGGTGAGCCAGGGATCGCCCGCCATGTGCGCGACGTGGTGATAGAATTCCTTGGCCTTTTCATCCGTGATCTCCGAGCGCGGCCGGGTCCAGAGCGCAGCGGCGGAGTTCAACGTCTCGCTGCCCGCCTTGCTCTCACCCATGAGCTTGATTGGCAGCGCGATGTGGTCGGAATAGGTGCGAACGATCTGGCGAATCCGGTCCGCGTCCAAATATTCGCTGGCGTCGTCACGCAGGTGCAGCGTGATCGCCGCGCCGCGCCTGGCCTCCTCCTCGGGTGTGATGGTGAAGGTGCCGGTGCCATCGGACTGCCAACGCCAGCCTTCGGCCTCACCCGCGCGCCGCGTGACGACATCCACCCGATCGGCCACCATGAAGATCGAGTAGAACCCGACGCCAAACTGGCCGATCAGGCTGACCGGGTCGGCCTTGCCCTCGGTGAGTGATTTGACGAAGGCTTCGGTGCCGGAGCGCGCGATCGTGCCGAGATTCTCGATCAGCTCGGCGCGGCTCATGCCGATGCCGTTGTCGGTGACCGTGATCGTGCGACTTCCCTTGTTGAGCTCGATCATCACCTTGAGATCAGGATCATCGGCCAACAGGGTCGACTCCGTAAGCGCGGCATAGCGCAGCTTGTCGCAGGCGTCGGACGCGTTCGAGATGAGCTCGCGCAGGAAGATGTCCTTCTCGCGATAGAGCGAGTGAATCATCAGGTCCAGAAGCTTGCTGACCTCGGCCTGGAAGGTGAACGATTCCGTGGCGGCGTCGGCGCTCATCGGGCTGGCACTCCTGAGATCTCGGATAGGACGGCGATGCCGGGTCTGACACAGCCGGTCCGGGCCGCGATATAGGCATCTCGGCGACCGGCTTCAACCGTTTCGGGTGGATTCAGCCCGTCCCCAAGCTTTAGCTTGCGTTTGCCAGCGGACCACCCAATCTTTTGTGCCATGGAGCGCCGGACCCGTGAAGCCTCGCGCGTAACCGCCGTCCTCGGGCCGACCAATACCGGCAAGACCCACCTCGCGGTCGAGCGCATGTTGACGGCGCGGAGCGGGATGATGGGCTTCCCGCTCCGCCTGCTTGCGCGCGAAATCTATGATCGCGTGGTCCGCCTCAAGGGCGAATCGGCGGCCGCCCTGATCACCGGCGAAGAGAAGCGTATTCCCCCGGGGGCGAAGTATTTTCTCTGCACGGTCGAGGCCATGCCGCTCGACCTCGAGACCGAGTTCCTGGCGATCGACGAAGTTCAGCTCGCGGCCGACCGCGAGCGCGGCCATGTCTTCACCGATCGCCTCCTGCATGCGCGCGGCACGCGTGAAACCATGCTGCTTGGCGCCGAATCGATTCGCCCAAGGCTGCGAGAGCTGGTGCCGAACGCGGAATACATCATGCGCCCGCGTTTCTCCGAGCTGCGCTATCTCGGTGCCAAGAAGCTCCCGCGCCTGCCACCGCGCAGCGCCGTGATCGCCTTCTCGGCCGAAGACGTCTACGCCCTGGCCGAGCAGATGCGCGGCACGCGGGGCGGCTGCGCGGTCGTGCTCGGCGCGCTCAGCCCGCGCACACGCAACGCCCAGGTCGCGATGTATCAGGCGGGCGAGGTCGACTATCTGGTCGCCACCGATGCGATCGGCATGGGCCTCAACATGGACCTCGACCATGTCTGGTTCTCGGCCGGCCGCAAGTTCGATGGCGAGAACCCGCGTGCCCTGACCGCGGCCGAGGTCGCGCAGATCGCGGGGCGCGCGGGCCGGTATCTGCGCAATGGCGGGTTTGGCGTGACCGGCTCGCTCGAGGGCTTCGACGACACCCTGGTCGAAGCGGTCGAGGCGCACCGTTTTCCAACCCTCTCGACGCTCTATTGGCGCAATGCCGAGCTGGATTTCCGCTCGCTGCAACATTTGCTCCGCAGCCTCGATCGCCCGCCTCATCTGCCCGGCCTTCGCCGCAAGGCGGACGCCGACGACCATCTGACCCTCTTGGCGCTCGCCCGTGACGACGAGGTCGTGCGCCGTGCGACCTCGCGCGACACGGTGCGCCTGCTGTGGGATGCCTGCCAGATCCCCGATTTCCGCAAGACCCTGGCGGATGCGCATTTCAAGCTTGTGAAGGACATCTTCATCCGCCTCGCCGATCAGGGCGACTTACCGAACTATTGGGTCGGCACCCACATCGCGCGGCTTGACCGGGTCGACGGCGATATCGACACGCTGACCAGCCGCATCAGCCATATCCGCACTTGGACCTACATCGCCTACCGCCCGGGCTGGACCGACGATTCGCGCGGCTGGCAGGAACGCACCCGCGCGATCGAGGATCGACTCTCTGATGCACTGCACGAGCGCCTGACCCAGCGCTTCGTCGACCGACGTGCGGCGGCTCTGTATCGCGAGAGCCGCCCGGGCGAAGGCGCACGCATCTCGGTTGAGCCCGACGGCACGGTCTTTGTTGGCGGCCACGCAATCGGCAAGCTCGAGGCGCTGCACTTCACCCCCGAGGGCGGCCAGGGCGGCACCGGAGGGCTCACGGCGGGAGCGGCCAAGACCCTCGGCGCCGAGGTCGCGCGCCGCCTCGTGCAGCTTGAGCAGGACGATGATTCGGCCTTCGCGCTCGCGCTCGACGAGCGTTCGCCCGAGCGCATCGGCACGCTGTCGTGGCGCGATCAGGCGGTCGCGCGCCTGATTGCCGGCGACGGGCTTTTGAAGCCGCGGCTGCGGCTCATTCGTGTGGACTTGCTCGATAGCGCCCAGAAGGAACGGCTGCGCCGGAGGCTCGCGCTCTGGCTGTCGAACCGACTGACGGAGTTTCTCGCGCCTCTGCAGCGGGTCGAGGCGCTGGGAACGAACCCCACGCTGCGTGGGCTCGCCTTCCAGCTCGGCGAAACGCTTGGCCTGGTGCCGCGTGGGCGCGTCCAAGGCCTGGTGTCACGGCTAACGGCCGAGGAACGAGCCCTGCTCAGAAGCATCGGCGTTCGGCTCGGACAGCTCTCGGTCTATGTCAAGCCCATGCTGATGAAAGAGCGCGGCCGGCTGCGGACATTGCTGTTCTCGCTCGCGCACGGCACGGAGGTGCCGGCCGCCCTGCCCGGCCGCAGCCGAGTCTCGGTGCCCCATGACGCGGCCCTGCCCGACGAGTTCTACGCGGCTCTTGGCTTCGTGCCGCTCGGTGCGCGGGCATTTCGCGTCGACGTCGCGGAGCGGCTCGCGGCAGCCTTGCGCAAGCGCGCGCGCCTAGGTCCATTTCCGCTCGATAGCGAGTTGAAGTCGCTGGGTGCGTGCAAACGGCCCGATCTCCTGGCCGCCATTGCGGCTCTAGGCTACCGGCCGGGGAACGAAACCGGTGAGCCCGTATTCAGCGCAAGCCCCCGCCCGCCAAAGGACGCGAGACGCAAGACCCGCAGGCACGACACGCCTCGCCTCGTGGATCCGGATTCGCCCTTCGCCAAGCTGGTCGCGCTGAAATCGGCGACGGCGACGCGGCGCTAACCGCCTTTGCGGTCCAGGCTCGACAAATGGCTCTGGTGTGCACGGTTTTACCGGACCCGGGTGCTTGCGCAGGCCGCCTGCGAGCGCGGCGCGATCCGGGTCAATGGCAGCCGCACGGTGAAACCGCATTTCCTGATCGGTGCGGGCGACGTGCTCACCTTTGCGCAGGGTCAGACTGTCCGGGTCGTGCGGGTCAAGGCGCTGGCCGAGCGGCGCGGCGCGGCTCCGGACGCCCGCACGCTCTATGACGACCTGTCGGCGGACCCGTCTCCAACCGAGCCCCGCCGGGAGCCCGAGTGACCGGAACGCGGCTCGGCCATCGCCGCGCTGGAGAAGCCCGAAAAGGTCGTCTATATGTCTGTCGCTCGTGCGATCGGACGTGTGGCGTTGGAGCCGCGCCAGGAGGCTACGCCGCCGTTCCGCCAGCGCTAGGACAGATAACGCCTGCCAGTCGATGCCCAGAGAGATGAAGAGGATGGAATGACCTACGTCGTGACCGAATCCTGCATTCGGTGCAAGTTCCAGGACTGCGTCGAAGTGTGCCCCGTGGATTGCTTCTACGAAGGCGAAAACATGCTCGTCATCCACCCTGACGAGTGCATCGACTGCGGTGTCTGCGAGCCGGAGTGCCCGGTCGAGGCCATCGTGCCCGATACGGCAGGCAACGTGACCAAATGGCTCGAGATCAACCGCAAGTTTGCCGAGGCATGGCCCAACATCACCCGCAAGGGCGAGGTGCCAGGCGACGCGGATTCTCATCGAGATGAAAGCGGCAAGTACGACAAGTACTTCTCCGACAAGCCTGGCAAGGAAACCTGAAGGCCGGGCGAGACACGGGGGCGGCTAAGATTGTGTTGCGCACGTGCGAATGCGGGATTTCTTTTTCCGTGCACTATGTTATATTTATTAACACAGCAAGGGCTTGCACCCCGCGGCCGTCCGGTCAGGGCGTTTTGGTCGGATTTTCAATGAAGAACGGAATGTTCCTCATCTGATTTTTTCGATGTAATCGCTAAACGTTTGGCGATTGCCCATCGGGAGGCAGCCGAGAGGGACGTAACCGAGGTCGGGGGTGGGGCATTTATTGAGTATGACGAGATGCCGACCAATCGCACGACCAAGAAGAAGGTGAGCAGCAAGGCCTCCAAGCGCGCCACCAAGTCCAACCGCCCGAACAAGACCAAATCCAGTCGCGCCGCTGCCAGCCCAAAGGTAGCCGTACGCCGCTCGGCCGGTACCACCAGCCGGAGCGCTGCGAGCAAGAAGCCGCGTCGGGCTGCGGCAACGGCCAAGGCGGTGAAGCGACCCTCTGGCAACGCCAAGCGCCCGGCGCCGAAGCCGGCCGTGGTGGTCACGCGCGCTGCGACGCCGCAGCGACCGAAGCGGGCCGAGTCCGCCGTCCGCCGGCCGGCCAATGACACCGGGAAGCTCACCAATGAGCGGATGTGCCGCCCCGCGGTGGTACCGATCACAGAGGCGCGCCCGCGCGAGGAAACACTGGTCGACATCGCGACCCGCTATGGCTTCGCGGTAGGCGACCATGTGGTCTACCCCTCGCATGGCGTCGGCCAAATCGTTCGGATCGAGAGCCACACGATCGGGGAACAGGCGCTCCAGATGTTCGTGATCTCGTTCGAGAAGGAGCGCATGACGCTCCGCGTTCCAGTCGGCAAGGCCTCGACCTCCGGCATGCGGCGCCTGAGCTCGCCCGAGAAGATGGACGCGGCGGTGACCGCGCTCAAAGGCCGGGCGCGCGCGCGCCGTGTCATGTGGAGCCGGCGCGCCCAGGAGTATGAGGCCAAGCTGAATTCCGGCGATCCGGTTTCGATCGCAGAGGTGGTGCGCGATTTGCACCGCAATGTCGGCCAGCCCGACCAGTCCTATAGCGAGCGCCAGATGTATGAGGCGGCGCTTGAGCGGCTGGCGCGGGAGTTCGCGGCCGTGCAAAAGATCGAGCCGAGCCAGGCCGCCGAGCGGTTGGAAAAGGTCCTGCGCGCAGCCTAGGCGGCGCCGG
>VGET01000014.1 GCA_016869195.1 Alphaproteobacteria bacterium
GACCGGGCCATCCAGTTTTCCTGAAGGTGGCTGGATGCCCCGATCAAGTCGGGGCATGACGATCCGTTTCTTGGCGCCGGCCCGGCGTGCGCCCGTCGAAGGAGGAATCCATGCCCTGGACGCTTGAGCAGATGTGCCGCCGCGCGGCGGCTGAGCTGAAGGATGGCTACTACGTCAATCTTGGCATCGGCATGCCGACCGAGGTGGCGAACTATATCCCCGAGGGCGTCAGCGTGACGCTGCAAAGCGAGAACGGCATGCTCGGCATGGGCCCGTTCCCGAGCGAGAACGAGGTTGACCCGGACCTGATCAACGCGGGCAAGCAGACGATCTCTGAGCTGCCGGAATCGATCTATTTCGACAGTGCGGAATCCTTCGCCATGATCCGCGGCGGGCACATTGACATGTCGATTCTCGGCGCACTCCAGGTGTCTGGCGCAGGCGATCTCGCCAACTGGATGATCCCCGGCAAGATGGTGAAGGGCATGGGCGGCGCGATGGACTTGGTTGCCGGGGTCAAGCGCGTGGTCGTGCTGATGGAGCACAACGCGAAGGACGGCTCGGCCAAGCTGGTGAAGTCCTGCTCGCTGCCGCTCACCGGCAAGGGCGTGGTCGACCTCGTGATCACCGACCTCGGCGTGTTCGAGATCGGCGCGACGGGCATGCGGTTGGTCGAGAAGGCGCCCGACATCTCGGTCGATGAGATCCGCAAGCGCACCGAAGCGCCGTTCACGAACTAAGTGCAATACCGGGGGCTCGTCGGGACTCGTCAGGGTGAGGGAGTGGGAGCAATGGGCCCAGCTTCCGTGAGGTTGACATCGGCTTCGGATCGGCTATCTAAATAGGACGAAATTCGTCCTATTTGGGGCCCTAGATGATTCGCGTGAGCCGGATGGCCGATTATGGCGTGGTGGCGATGACCCATATCGCCCGCCGGGCGGAGGATTTGCATACCGCCGCGAGCGTGGCGGACGCCACCGGGGTTCCACTTCCCAGTGCAACAAAGCTCCTGAAGCTGTTGGCAAGGCAAGGGATTTTGGCGTCTCAGCGGGGCGCCCACGGGGGCTACACGTTGAAGCGCCGCCCGGCCGATGTGTCGGTCGCAGACTTGATCGTGGCGATCGATGGGCCGATCGCGCTCGCCGACTGCCTCCATGGCGACGAAGGTGCGGCCTGCGGCTTGGAGAGCTTCTGCTCGATTAGGAGCCCCTGGCAGAAGGTGAGCGACGCGATTCGGGTGGCACTCGAAGAGGTCTCGCTCGCCGAGATGATCGCCGCGACCGCCTATGTGCCGCCCCCCGGCGAGCCGCCGCCTCGCCCCCGCGCGGAGGTGACACGCCATGGCTGAGACCCCTGTGCTGACCCGGGCCGAGGAGAACGCCGCGCAGATCGATGCGCTGGTGAACGAGAAGTATCGCTACGGCTTCGTCACCGACATCGATTCCGATTTCGCGCCCAAGGGCCTGAACGAGGACATCGTTCGCTTCATCTCAGCCAAGAAAAACGAGCCCGAGTGGTTGCTCGAATGGCGGCTCAAGGCGTTCCGGTTCTGGCTCTCGCTCGGCGAGGACGAGCCCGGCTGGGCCAATCTGCGCTATCCGAAGATCGACTATCAGGACGCCTACTACTACGCCGCGCCTAAGCAGGCGGCGGGGCCGAAGTCGCTGGACGAGGTCGATCCCGAGCTCCTGAAGACCTATGAGAAGCTCGGCATTCCGCTGGCCGAGCGCGCGGCGCTCGCGGGTGTCGCGGTCGACGCGGTGTTCGACAGCGTGTCCGTCGCGACGACCTTCAAGGACAAGCTCGCCGCGATGGGCATCATCTTCTGCTCGATCTCCGAGGCGGTGCGTGAGCATCCGGAGCTGGTGCGGCGCTATCTCGGCAGCGTCGTGCCCTATGGCGACAACTTCTTCGCGACGCTCAACTCCGCGGTCTTCACCGACGGCTCGTTCGTCTACGTGCCGAAGGGCACGCGCTGCCCGATGGAGCTCTCGACCTATTTCCGCATCAACGCGGCCAAGACCGGTCAGTTCGAGCGCACGCTGATCATCGCCGATGAGGGCTCCTATGTGAGCTATCTTGAGGGCTGCACCGCGCCGATGCGCGATGAGAACCAGCTCCACGCCGCGGTGGTCGAACTCGTCGCGCTCGATGACGCCGAGATCAAGTACTCGACGGTGCAGAACTGGTATCCCGGCGACGCCGACGGCAAGGGTGGCATCTACAACTTCGTCACCAAGCGCGGCGCATGCCGCGGCCGCAACTCCAAGATCTCCTGGACCCAGGTCGAGACCGGCTCGGCCATCACCTGGAAATATCCGAGCTGCATCCTGCAGGGCGACAACTCAGTTGGCGAGTTTTACTCGATCGCGGTGACCAACAATTTCCAGCAGGCCGACACCGGCACCAAGATGATCCATATCGGCAAGAACACCTCGAGCCGGATCATCTCGAAGGGCATCTCGGCCGGGCGCTCGAGCGCGACCTATCGCGGCCTTGTGCGCATCCAGGCCGGTGCCGAGGGCGCGCGCAATCACACCCAGTGCGATTCCCTGCTGATCGGCGCGAAGTGCGCGGCGCACACCGTGCCCTACATCGAATCGCGCAACCCGAGCGCGCGGGTCGAGCACGAGGCGACGACCTCGAAGATCAGCGAGGACCAGCTGTTTTATTGCCGCAGCCGCGGCATCGCGCAGGAGGATGCGGTCGCGCTCATCGTCAACGGCTTCTGCCGCGAGGTGCTCCAGGCGCTGCCGATGGAGTTCGCGGTCGAGGCGCAAAAGCTGGTCGGCGTGAGCCTCGAAGGCAGCGTCGGGTAAGCAAGGAGTTGGTGGCAGAAATGACCGTGATGGTGCCACTCCCCCAATCGTCATCCCCCGGCTTGACCGGGGGATCCAGGGCCGCGGGTGTTGACTGTGCCGCTGCCCCGGATGGCCCGATCAAGTCGGGCCATGACGGAGAAGAAAAGCAACAAGGCAGCGATTGCTGAAAGACAGAACAATGCTCGAAATCAGAAATCTCCACGCCAAGGTCGACGGGCGCGAAATCCTCCAGGGCCTCGACCTCGTGATCAATGCAGGCGAAATGCACGCGATCATGGGGCCGAACGGCTCGGGCAAGAGCACGCTCTCCTACGTGCTTGCGGGGCGCGATGGCTATGAGGTAACGGCGGGCAGCGTGCTCTTCGAAGGACACGATCTGCTCGCGCTCAAGCCCGAGGAGCGCGCCCGCGCCGGAATTTTCCTCGCGTTTCAATATCCGGTCGAGGTGCCCGGCGTGCCGAGCGCGACCTTCCTGAAGACCGCGGTCAACGCGGTGCGCAAGGCGCGCGGCGAGAAGGAATATGACGCGTTCGAGTTCCTGAAACTCATGAAGGCGAAGCGCGATGCACTCGGCATGAGCGAGGACATGCTGAAACGTCCGCTCAATGTCGGCTTCTCGGGCGGCGAGAAGAAGCGCAACGAGGTGCTGCAGATGGCGCTCTTGGAGCCGCGCTTCATGGTGCTGGATGAGACGGATTCAGGTCTCGACGTCGACGCGCTGCGCGTGGTGGCGGCCGGTATCAACGCGCTGCGCCGTGCCGACCGCGCCATGCTGGTGATCACGCACTATCAGCGCCTGCTCGACCATGTGAGGCCCGATGTCGTACACATTCTTTCCAAGGGCCGCATCGTTCGCTCGGGCGGGCCGGAGCTAGCGCTCGAGCTCGAGGCCAAGGGCTTCGCCGGCGTGATGCCGGGCGCGGCTGCGTAAAGGATCGGCCCATGGCAGCGCTCGCCCGAAAGCCCGCGACCACCATTCCCTTCGGCTATGGCGCCGAGGCGGTGGCGCGGCCGAATGAGCCGGCATGGCTCACGTCCAAGCGCGCGGCGGCGCGCGCCGTGCTGGCTGCCGGTCTGCCGAGCCCGCGGGTGGAGAGCTGGAAGTACACCAACCTGCAGGCGTTTGCGACCCAGGCATTTGCAATGCTATCGGATGGGCCGGCGGATGCGCCGCTCGCTCTGCTGAAGCAAACGACGATTGATCGCCCGAGCCATCGCGTCGTGTTCGTCGACGGGCGATTTGCACCGGCACTTTCCAATGTTGGCGCGGTGCCGTCCGGCGTGACGATACGCTCGCTCGATGACGCAATCTCGAGCGACGAATTTGTGGTTGCGCGCCGCTTTGGTGCGCTGGCCGACGCGTCGAGCAATGCCATCGCAGCTCTCAATGCGGCTCATGGCAGCGGGGGAGTGGTCATTGCGCTTGCGCGTGGGGCGTCGCTCACGGAACCCGTCCACCTCGTGTTCATTGCCACAGCGTCCGATCGCGCGATGGCGTTTCACCCGCGCGTTCTGATCGAGGCGGGCGAGGGGAGCGCGCTTACGCTGATCGAGAGCCATGTGAGCGAGGCGGGGGCCTATTGGTCTAATCCGGTCGCCGAGATCGCCGTGGCGCGCGACGCCACGGTTCGCCACTGGACCCTTCAGGATCAGGCCCGCGATGCCACGCACCTTGCGCTTAACGCGGTGTCGCTGGCCCAAGGTGCGCGCTATGAGAGCGTGCTGCTCGCGATCGGCGCCGGGCTCGCGCGCCATGAGTTCGACGTTGCGATCGAGGGCGAGCATGCCGAAGTCTCCCTCGATGGCGGCTATCTGATCGGCGGCACGCAGCATTCGGATCACACGACACGCATCGTGCACAAGGTTGGCCACGCCTCGACCCGCGAGGTCTATAAGGGCGTGCTCGACGGCAGAGCGCGCGGCGTGTTCCAGGGCACGATCGTGGTTGAGCCGGGTGCGGACAAGACCGATGCGCACCAGCTTTCGCGCACGCTGATGCTCTCGGTCGGCGCCGAGGCCGACGCCAAGCCGGAGCTCATGATCTACGCCGATGATGTGAAGTGCAGCCACGGGGCGTCATCCGGCGCGCTCGATCCGGCGCAGCTCTTCTATCTGCGCTCGCGCGGCATTGGCGAAGCGGCAGCGCGTGCCTTGCTCGTCGAGGGCTTCATCGCCGAGACGATTGAGCGCATTGCGGATGAGAAAGTCCGTGCCTATTTCACGCGCGCAGCGGGCGACGGGCTTCGCGCGCATGGCGGGGCGCTGTCATGACCGGGGCGAGCACGGCCGCACGGCGCAACGTGCCCGCCTTCGACGTCGAGGCGGTACGGCGCGAGTTCCCGATCCTCTCGACCACCGCGCATGGCAAGAAGCTGGTGTTCCTCGACAGCGGCGCCAGCGCCCAGAAGTCGCGCGCGGTGATCGAGGCGATCTCGTCGGTCTATGAGTCGCGCTACGCCAACATCCATCGCGGCGTCTACCAGCTGAGCCAATTCGCAACCGAGGCCTATGAGGCCGCGCGCGTGAAGGTCCAGCGCTTCATCGGCGCCGGCTCGCCGTCCGAGATCGTGTTTACCAAGGGCGCAACCGAGGCGATCAACCTCGTCGCTGCCACCTATGGCGTTAAGTTTCTGAAAGCCGGCGACGAAATCATCGTCTCGGCGCTCGAGCACCACGCCAATATCGTGCCCTGGCAGTTGTTGCGCGAGCGCAATGGCATTGTGCTCAAGGTCGTGCCGGTCGATGACACGGGCGCGTTTCAGCTGGATGCCTATGAGCGCCTGCTCAGCCCGCGCACCAGAATCGTCGCGGTGACCCAGGCGTCGAATGCGCTCGGCATCAAGCCGCCGATCGCCGCGGTCACGCGGTTGGCGCATGCGGCCGGCGCGATCGTGCTGATCGATGGTGCGCAGGGCGTGGTGCACGAGCCAGTCGATGTGCGCGCGATGGACTGCGATTTCTACGTCTTCTCGGGCCACAAGCTCTATGGCCCGGGCGGCATCGGCGTGCTCTACGGCAAAACGAAGCTGCTGGAGGCCATGCCGCCCTATCAGGGCGGCGGCGACATGATCCTCTCGGTCAGTTTCGAGGCGACCGAGTTTGCCCCTCCGCCCGCGCGCTTCGAGGCGGGCACACCGCCGATTGCCGATGCGATCGGGCTCGGCGCCGCGATCGATTTTCTGAACGGGCTCGACCGCGCCGCCGTGCTCGCCCATGAGGAGGCGCTGCTCGCGCACGCGACGGCGGCGCTCTCGGCGATCAAGGGTGTCAGGCTCTATGGCACGGCGCCGGACAAGGCGGCCATCGTATCCTTTACGCTCGCGGGCGTGCACCCGCATGACATCGGCACGATCCTCGATCACGAGGGCATCGCGGTGCGCGTGGGGCATCATTGCGCGCAGCCGATCATGGATCGCTTCGGCATTCCGGGCACGGTGCGCGCGTCCTTCGGGCTCTACAACACGCTGGACGAGGTCGATGCGCTGGCACGCGGCCTCGCCAAGGTTCGGGAGATCTTCGGCTGATGTCCGGCTTGCGCGAGCTCTATCAGGAGGTGATCCTCGATCACTCGAAGGCGCCGCGGAACTACGGCAAGCTAGAGGCGCCGACCGGCGCATCGCATGGCCACAACCCGCTGTGCGGTGACACCGTCGCGATCTATCTGAGGATCAAGGACGGCGTGGTCGAAGACATCCGCTTCGATGGCCGTGGCTGCGCGATCTCCATGGCCTCCGCCTCGATGATGACCGAGATCCTGAAAGGTCGCTCGGTGGCGGACGTGAAGGAGATGTTCGAGCGCTTTCATGGTCTGGTCACGACCGGCCATGAGGCGTGTGAGGGCGGCTTCGAGACCGCCGACCTCGACAAGCTGGTTGTGTTGGCCGGCGTGCGCGAGTTCCCCATGCGGGTCAAGTGCGCCACCCTGGCCTGGCACACGATGAAGGCCGCGCTCGCCGGCGAGGCCGATGAGGTTTCAACCGAATGAGGCGCCTGATGTCACTGTTCAAGGATCGGGAGGCGAGCGGTGCCGGCTCGGCAGCGGCAGACCCACGCGAGCCCTGGTCGCCCGATGGTGAGCCGAAGCCGGCCGTTACGCCTACGGCTGAGGCGGATAAGCCCGGGGCCCCGGCACCGCGTGCGGAGCCTGCCGATTTGATTTCGATCGAGGGGCACCCGCTGCAGGAGGCGATGATTGCGGCGCTCAAATCGGTCTACGACCCTGAGATCCCGGTCGACATCTACGAGCTTGGGCTGATCTACGACGTGCAGCTCAGCCCCGAGAACGACGTGTTTGTGAAGATGACATTGACCGCGCCGGGTTGCCCGGTCGCCGGCCAGATGCCCGGCATGGTGCGCGCGGCGATCGAGGAGCATGTGCCCGAGGCGCGTGCCGTCGATGTCGAGATCGTGTGGGACCCGCCCTGGCGACCCGACATGATGAGCGAGGGCGCGCGCCTCGAGACCGGGATGTTTTAGCGGGTTGGTAAGGCGATGACCCTCATGGTTCGCCCTACGACCTCGCCACGCATCATCCTGAGCCTGTCGAAGGATGAGCTTGGTCGAAGGATGAGCCCGTCGAAGGATGAGACTGACTGAGGACGAGTTGGGTTAAGGCCATGGGCATGATGAAGAAGAACATTCTTTCGCTCACCGATTCCGCCGCCGCACGCGTGAAAGCGTTGATGGCGCTGCGCGGCGAGCCCGAGCCCGCGCTTGGCCTTAAGATCGGGGTCAAGAACGCCGGCTGCTCCGGCATGAGCTACACGATGGACTACGCCACCAAGGTCGAGAAGTTCGACGAGGTGATCGAGGACAAGGGTGTCACCGTCGTGGTCGATGCGCGCGCCGTGATGTTTCTGATCGGCACCGAGCTCGACTTCAAGGAGGACAAGCTCGGCTCCTCCTTCGTGTTCAAGAACCCGAACGTGAAGAGCACCTGCGGGTGTGGGGAGTCATTCAGCACTACGCAGTAGATGAGATTCCCTTCCCCCATGAATGGGGGAAGGGCAAGGGTTGGGGGTTGAAAACCAAAAGGCGGCCTCGATGCCGCCGCCCCAAAGGGCTAAGGCTGCCAAAATCTCTCGGCCGGCAGCACCAGATTGGGCCGCACCTGATCCTTCACGCTGACTGGGATGAAGCCGACCAGATTGCCACGCCTGTCGAACAGCACGGCGCCCGCGGTCGCGGCATCCAGCACGACATCGGCATCGGGCACGATGAAGGAATCCGATTCGCCGACGCGCTCAAGCCGCACCTGATAGCTCGAAAGCTCATTGCCCTGAAGCAGGCTCACCGCGGTCATGGATTCCGCAGAGCCGATCGATTTGATCGGCCGCACACCGTTGGCCTGCGCAGCCACTTCGATCGGCTGCTCGCTGGCCTCGAGGCTGAGCCAACAGCGATCGCCCGCGGCGTCGGCGGCGCTGACCTTGACCTCCGCCATGGCACCCGAGGTCGCGCCCCCGTCCTTCGAGAGGGCAAGCAGCGCGTGATTGCCCAGCGCATGGCAGGTCGCGATTAACGTACGCGGTCCGACCCCAACAGCGAGGCCGAGGAAGCGGCCATTGCCGCGGCCGAACTCGACCTCGTCGTCGAAGCCGAAAACGCCGTAGAGCGCCGATCCAGCTTTGAGCGCAAGGCCGGGCTGAGCGAGCGCCGCTCCGTCAATCAGAGCAGGGATGGCGGAAGCTGCCGTGGACCATTTGGGCCAAACCGAGGCACAGTCGACCGCGAGATCGTCATACTCATCGATCTTGGTCCGGCAATCTGCGCCGGCAACCTCGAGCCCGATATCGTCTTCGAGGCTGCTCGCCTGCTCGGTGGTCAACAGGTCATCGCTCGAAAGACCCGGCAGCGGCCCGTCGGGATCGATCGCACAATCCTGCGGGGCGCCCGGCCGGCTCCTGATCTTGCTTTTCCACAGCGCGACGCCGTCATCGAGGCTCGGCAACCCGGCATCGGCGATCGCCATTCGCTCGTGCAGATAGAGCGAGAGATTGCCGGCCGAGAGATAACCCTCGACATGGACAAGCGGCGCGGCGCCGGGGTTCGCCGGGTCGATCATGAGGATCGCCGGGTAAATCGCGACCTTGAGCGTGCCCATGATCGAACGCGCCAGAGCATCGCGGCTCGGATTGGCCAGCGCGAACACGGCATGGCCGGCAAAGCGGTTGATCGCCGGGCAGGCGAGCACGTCGCGCTCGAGCTCGCGGCAGTCCTCGCAGCGCGCCGGGCTTAGGATCAGCACCAGCTTCCGGCCGAGTTCGCGCGCCTGCTTCTGTGCGTCGGTCGTGCGGTCGACGTACCAGCCGATGCGCTCGTGCGCGACCGTCTTGTCCGCGCCGACCGCGAGGTTCGCGCGCGCTTCATCCTGGGCGTTGGCGGGGTTGATCGTCCACACGCAACACAGGAGGCCGATCAAGGAAAGCAACGCTCGCCACATGGCTCGCTCGCGCAGTCTCTTTGGATGCGGGGATTATAGACCGGGATGGTTAATGCGCTGCAGCCGCCTGAGGCGATCACACAAAAGAGAAGGGCGGCTCTTGAGCCGCCCTTCCGCCAATATGCCGGTCGATAACCGTCAGACCGAGTAGTACATCTTGAACTCGATCGGGTGCGGCGACAGGTCGAACGCCTGCTGCTCCTCGCGCTTGAGCGCGATGTAACCCTCGATCGCGTCCTTCGAGAACACCTCGCCCTTCAAGAGGAAGGCGTGATCGCGCTCCAGCGTGTCGAGCGCCTGGGTCAGGCTCGAGCATACGGTCGGCACGTTCTTCAGCTCCTCGGGCGGCAGATCGTAGAGGTTCTTGTCCATCGCGTCGCCCGGATGGATCTTGTTCTCGATGCCGTCGATGCCGGCCATCAGCATCGCGGCGTACGAGAGATACGGATTGGCCGAGGGGTCGGGGAAGCGCACCTCGACGCGTTTGCCCTTGGGGCTCGAGGCGTGCGGGATGCGGCACGAGGCCGAGCGGTTGCGCGCTGAATAGGCCAGCAGCACCGGCGCCTCGAAACCCGGGACGAGCCTCTTGTAGCTGTTGGTCGTCGGGTTGGTGAAGGCGTTGAGTGCGCGCGCGTGCTTGATAATGCCGCCGATATAGTAGAGCGCCATGTTGGAGAGATCAGCATAGCCGCTGCCAGCGAAGAGCGGCTTCTTGTCCTTCCAGATCGACTGGTGGACGTGCATCCCTGAGCCGTTGTCGCCATACACCGGCTTCGGCATGAACGTCGCGGTCTTGCCGTAGGAGTGCGCGGTCATGTGCACGACGTATTTGTAGATCTGCATGAAGTCTGCCGACTTCACGAGCGTCTCGAAGGTGCAGCCGAGCTCCATCTGCGAGGGCGCGACCTCGTGGTGGTGCTTCTCGATGCGCAGGCCCATGTCACCCATGTGCGAGAGCATCTCGGCGCGCATGTCAGACATCGAATCGACCGGCGGCACCGGGAAGTAGCCGCCCTTCACGCCGGGGCGATGGCCGGTGTTGCCGTCCTCATATTTGCGCCCCGAGTTGTATTGGCCTTCCTCCTGGTCGAGGAAGAAGAAGGACTGATGGCCCGAGACCTCGTAGCGCACGTCATCGAACACGAAGAACTCGGCCTCGGGTCCGAAGAACGCGGTGTCGCCGATGCCGGAATAGGCGAGATAAGCCTCGGCGCGCTTCGCGATCGAGCGCGGGCAGCGCGGATAGGCCTGGCCGGTCGAGGGCTCGATCACGTCGCAGGTGATGATCATGGTCGGCTGCGCCGAGAACGGATCGATCGTTGCGGTCGAGGGGTCCAGCATCAGGATCATGTCGGACTCGTTGATCTCCTTCCAACCGGCGATCGATGAGCCGTCGAACATGAGCCCATCGGCGAACATCGACTCATCGACGGTCTTCACATGCTGCGCCGTGTGATGCCACTTGCCGCGCGGGTCGGTGAAGCGGAAATCGACGTAGACGATGTCCTTCTCTTTGATCGTCTGCAGAACGCTCTTCACATCGCTCATGGGGTGCTCGTTTCGTCTCGGGGTTGGTCTTCTTGTGCGGAACTAGATGGCGTCGGGGCCGCGCTCGCCGGTACGGATTCGGATGACGTCCTCGACATTGCTGACGAAGATCTTGCCGTCGCCGATGCGCCCGGTGCGCGCCGCCTGGATAATGGCCTCGATCGCGCGCTCGACCAGGCGGTCTTCCAACACGATCTCGATCTTCACCTTGGGCAGGAAGTCGACGACATACTCGGCGCCGCGATAGAGCTCGGTGTGGCCGCGCTGGCGCCCGAAGCCCTTGGCCTCGGTCACGGTGATGCCTTGGAGCCCGATCTCGTGCAGCGCGTCCTTCACCTCGTCGAGCTTGAACGGCTTGATGATCGCCTCGATTTTTTTCATCGATTGATGGCTCCCGGTTCCTTCATCCTTGTCTTCAGCACGAACCGTGCCAGAGAGCGTCGCGGCTTAAGCGCTTGGAATCATTGCCGGTTGGGACAGGGGCAGGACAGCCCGACATGTGGCGCTGCTCGGGGCATAGGCAACCTGCTCAAATCTTGGGCAGGCACGCCCGCGCAGGCTACCCGCGAGTGAACGACTTTGGCATAGTGCGCGCCCCTGGCACCAAGGAGAGTGACGATGCAACTTGCGCAGCGCATGGAGCGGCTCGGCACCGAGACCGCGTTCGAAGTATTGGCGCGCGCCAAGGCGCTTGAGGCCGCCGGCAAGAGCATCATCAATCTCGGCATCGGCCAGCCTGATTTCCGCACGCCCGACAACATCGTCGAGGCCGCGATCAAGGCGCTGCGTGACGGCCAGCACGGCTACACGCCGGCCAATGGCATTCTGCCGTTGCGCGAGGCCGTCGCGGCCGACATCCGTCGCTATCGGAATGTCGAGGTGAACCCGGACGACGTCGTGGTCGTGCCGGGCGGCAAGGTGACGATGTTCTTCGCTGCGCTCATGTTCGGCGAGCCGGGGACAGAGATCATGTATCCCGAACCGGGCTTCCCGATCTATCGCTCGGTCATCGAGTTCGCGGGCGCGACGCCAGTCGCCCTGCCGCTCTACGAGAAGAACGGCTTCTCGTTCAGCGCGGAAGAGGTGTTGGCCAAGATCACGCCGCGCACGCGGCTCATCATGCTCAACAGCCCGGCAAACCCGACCGGTGGCGTCGTGCCGAAGCGCGAGTTCGACCGCCTGGTCGCGGGGCTCGAGAAGCACCCGAGCGTCGCGATCATGAGCGATGAGATATACGGACGTCTCACCTACGGCAGCAACCCGCACGTCTCGCTGCTCGCCTATCCCTCGATCCGCGATCGCGTGGTCCTGCTCGATGGCTGGAGCAAGACCTATGCGATGACCGGCTGGCGCATTGGTTATGGCGTGTGGCCGAAGGAGCTTGCAGTGCAGGCGACCCGGCTCGCGGTCAACTCCAACTCCTGCGTCAATGCCGCGACCCAGTGGGCGGCGATCGAGGCGCTGAACGGGCCGCAAGACTCAGTCGAGAAAATGCGGAGCGCGTTCGACGAGCGACGCAAGGTCATCCTGCGCAAGCTCAACCAGATCCCAGGCTTCCGTTGCGTCGAGCCGGTCGGTGCGTTCTACGCCATGCCGAACATCGAGGGCACGGGGCTCAGCTCGCGCGAACTGCAATCGCGGCTTCTGGAGGAAGCGGGGGTCGCGGTGATCTCGGGCACCAGCTTCGGCGATCACGGCGAGGGCTATATCCGCTTCTCCTACGCCGCGAGCACCGAGGAAATCCTCGAGGCCTGCCGGCGGATCAAGGCGTTCCTGCGCGAGAAGGGCAAGGCCGCGGTTGCTTGACCGCGGGCCCGCCCCATATTATTCAGCCCGGCCGCCAAGGTTAGACGCGGCCTTTGTGTGGCGAGCGTAGCTCAGCTGGTTAGAGCACCGGATTGTGGATCCGGGGGTCGTGGGTTCAAGTCCCATCGCTCGCCCCAAATTTCCGAATACGTACCTGCACTCTGGCGCAGGTCGTGAAGGCCGAGCGGGGCGCCGCGGCAACATCGAATGGCTGCTCAGCTTCCGGAGCGCTTCACCCGATAGAGCCGGGCCATGGCCTTGAGCTTTTCTTCGAGCGAACCGCAGCTCTCGGCCGGGCAGTCGATCACAAAATGCCGAAGCTCGTCTGTCAAATAGGGCCGCCAATCCCCCTCCACGCGCTGATGAGCGGCGTATCGCACGCAATCCTTGTCCACCGCGCACTCGATGTAGATCGAATGGACGGCCGTGCCCTGCGGGATCTTCTCGCAGCCACCGCAAAACTCAGCGGTCTCGAGGGTCGTCCTCCTGAGGTCGGACAGCGGGAACTCGTAGGTGTATTTCATGTCGGCCTGCCCCGACACGCTGTGCACGGACCAGCGCAGCACGCCACCTGATGGGTCGAGCTCGGTCTTGAACGGCGTCACGGTCGCGTGATCGCCCGTATCATCATCCGGTGAGAAATAGCTGAAGCCGAAGAACAGGTCGTTCCACTCACCCAGAATCACGCCGGCCTCGGCGGACACATCCTCTGCCGCGACGGATTGCGGCGTGAGGGTCACCGTGCCAGCCGCAAATAGGACGAACCAGGACAACAGAAATAAACCTGCGCTGCGCAATCAAACGCGGCCACCGGATGAACTCTTCATCGACAGCCCTCGTGGTGAGACGTTGATTTGGTCGGCCGGGGCATATTTCCGAAGCTGAAACGAACATTATCAGCGGCAGCGTCCTGCCGTGAAGCCGGGGATGTCTCGCGGCGCGAGCCTTCAGGCTCGGCGTCTTGTGGGGTCTGATTTCTGTCGCCCGCCCCAAATTCCCTGAACCTAGGCGCCCGCAATGCTAGGATTCCGGCATGATTTCGAGTCGGATCCTGGCGCTCCTCCTGCCGCTTGCGGCGCTCGCCGTCGCGGCGTGCAGCGCGCCTGAGCCCGTCGAGCCGCAAGGCGATGGGGCGACTCAAACCGCCTCCGCACGAACGATCACGGACGTCGCCATTCCCAGCGGAGCCGATCAGGTTTTCGATGACTCGCTGGTTCTGGGTGGCGCGGATCGCTGGACCGGTCGGCTGGTACTGAAAACCGAGCTCGACCCCGTCGACGCCTTCGCGTTCTACCAGGACCGGATGCCGGGCCTCGGCTGGGAGCCCTTGGCCTCCATCCAGTCCGAGGTGAGCGTGCTGTCCTTCGCGCGGGCCGCGCGGGTCGCGACCGTGCAGATCGAGGATCGCACCTTCGGCGGCTCCCGCGTCTCGATCACCATGGCACCGCGGCAAGAGGCGGTGGTCAGGCGGGCGCGGCGGGCCAACGACATCGAGCCCGCAGCGGGCGAGGAGATCGAGGTTCAGCCGCTCAACAATTGAGCGTGATCGAGGCGCCTGACCACGGCCGTTCGGCTCGACGAACATGAATGGTCTGGCTAGAGTCGCGTCATGAGTCCGCCGGACTGTTGTGGCGCATCAGGGGACGAGGCGTTGGAAAAGAACGGCCTCGCGATCCGGCTTGAGGCACGTTTGTCCTGTCCCGCCTGTGGTCATGTCACCTTGACAACGATGCCCGAGAACGCCTGTGTCTATTTCTTCGATTGCCCCGCATGCGGAAAGGGTTTGACGCCCTTGGCCGGTGATTGCTGCGTGTTCTGCTCCTACGCCGATGCACCGTGTCCACCGCGACAGGTCAAGGAACCGGTGATCCGGCCGAGATAGGGAGTTCCGTCGTGCCGAGCTGGCGCAAGTCACCGCCCGAGTTGATCGCCTTCTTCGACAAGGTGTTGCCGGACGATCCCAGGGTCGATCGGCGCAAGATGTTCGGCTATCCGTGCGCCTTTACCACCGGCGGTCAGATGTTCATCGGCCTGCACCAGGAAAACCTGATCGTGCGGTTGGCCGAGGCTGACCGTGCAAAGCTGCTCAAGGAGCCGGGCGCCTCGATCTTCGAGCCGATGCCGGGCAGGCAGATGAAAGAATATGTCTCGCTGCCGCAGGCGATGCTGAGCGGCGATCCATCCAAGACGCGACCCTGGGTCGTGCGCGCGCTCGACTATGCGGCGTCGCTGCCACCGAAGAAGCCCAAGGGCGCCAAGCCCAAGACTGGCGCAAGCGCCAAGAAGGCGGCACCAAAGCGCAGCACGAAAAACAAGGCGTAAGCGCCGGGTCTGCCACAAATATTTGATTTGGCCGCTTGGCGACTCGCATGCCACGGTCATTGGCGGTCGTGATCTCGCGATCTGGATTCGGACACAGGGAGAATGCCATGATCCTGAAGCGGATTTTGCCGGCGCTGGCCGTTGTCGGGCTGTTGGCGGCGACGCCTGTCTTCGCGGCGCAATGCCCGGTCGACATGGGCAAGATCGATGAAGCGATGAAGACGGCGAAGCTGAGCGAGGCCGACATGGCCGAGGTCATGAGGCTCAGGGCCGAGGGCGAGGCCGAGCACAATGGCGGCGAGCACGCCAAGTCGGTCGAGACGCTGGCCAAGGCCAAGGCGATCCTGAAGGTCGAGTAGTGCACCTTGCGCCGGCCTTGAGCCGGCGCCACCTGTTCGCAGGGCCGGCGGGTGACCTCGCCGGCCCTATATCTTGTTGAAGAACCGAATCACCATACCGTATACATGGCGCGAATCCCCACCAAACGGGCCAAGAGGGCCATGAAGAGAGCCGCCGACCTGTTCGACTTCGCTTCGGCGCGTGCCCCGGCGAGCGCCGAGCGTGCCGCCAAAGCCAAAAGGGCGACGCCGGCCTCGACCGGCGCGTACACCGCGAAGGACATCGAGGTGCTCGAGGGCCTCGAGCCGGTGCGGCGGCGTCCGGGCATGTATGTCGGCGGCACGGATGAGCGCGCGCTGCACCATCTGCTGGCCGAGGTCCTCGACAACGCGATGGACGAGGCGGTCGCCGGTCACGCCAACTGGATCGAGCTCTCGCTCAAGGCCGACGGCACGGCGACGGTTGTGGACAACGGCCGCGGCATCCCGGTCGATCCGCACCCGAAGTTCCGCGACAAGTCGGCGCTCGAAGTGATCATGACCACGCTGCACTCGGGCGGCAAGTTCGGCGGCAAGGCCTATGCTACCTCAGGCGGCCTGCATGGCGTCGGCATCTCGGTGGTCAATGCGCTCTCAGAGGCGCTGTTGGTCGAGGTTGCGCGCGAGGGCAGGCTGTGGCGCCAGCGTTATGCGCGCGGCAAGGCGCTCGGCAAGCTCGAAGCGCTCGGCGCGATCAAGAACCGGCGTGGAACAACGGTCACGTTCAAGCCCGACCGCGAGATCTTCGGCAAAGATGCCGCATTAAAGCCCGCGCTCGCCTATCGCATGGCACGCGGCAAAGCCTATCTGTTTCGTGGTGTCGAGATCCGCTGGTCGTGCGATCCGCAACTGCTGCGCAAGGACGATCCGACGCCGGCCGAGGACGTGCTGCACTTCCCGAACGGCCTCGCCGACTATTTGGCGTCGATCGTGGGCGAGCGGCGCACGCTGACGCCACAGCCCTTCAGCGGCGAGGTCTCGTTCGGCGAGGACCAGGGCCGCGTCGAATGGGCGATCACCTGGCCGGCGGATGAAGAAGGCTCGGTCGTCTCCCATTGCAACACGATCGCGACGCCGGAGGGCGGCACGCACGAGGCGGGCCTGCGCTCGGCGTTGGCACGCAGCCTAAAAGGCTATGGCGAGCTTGTCGGCAATAAGCGCGCCGTGCAGGTAACGGCGGAAGACATCATCAAGGGCGCCTGCGTCGTGCTCTCGCTCTTCCTGCGCAACCCTGAGTTCCAGGGGCAGACGAAGGAGCGCCTGTCATCGGCGGATGCGACGCGCCTCGTCGAAGGCGCGGTCAAGGATCACTTCGACCATTGGCTCTCCGCCGACCCGACCTCTGCCAATCAATTGCTCGCCGTGATCATCGAGCGCGCGGAAGATCGCATCCGGCGGCGCCAGGAGAAGGAAGTCGCGCGCAAGCACGCCAACCGGCGCGCGCGCCTGCCGGGCAAGCTCGCCGATTGCAGCAATGACTCGGCCGAGGGCACCGAGATTTTTCTGGTCGAGGGTGATTCGGCCGGCGGCTCGGCGAAGCAGGCGCGCGATCGCGCGACCCAGGCGGTGCTGCCGCTGCGCGGCAAGATCCTCAATGTCGCGAGCGCGACCTCGGACAAGCTCCAGGCCAACCAGGAATTGAGCGACCTCGTGCTCGCGCTCGGCTGCGGCTCTGGCGCGCGCTTCTCGCTCGACGGATTGCGCTATGAGCGCGTCATCATCATGACCGACGCCGACGTCGATGGCGCGCACATCGCGGCGCTGTTGCTCACCTTCTTCTATCGCGAGATGCCGGGGCTGATCGATCGCGGCCACCTCTATTTGGCCCAGCCGCCCCTTTATCGCCTGACCCAAGGCGGCAAATCGGCCTATGCACGCGATGATGCCGATCGCGACCGCCTGTTGAAGTCGGAGTTCTCGGGGCGCGGCAAGGTTGAGATCAGCCGCTTCAAGGGCCTGGGCGAGATGCCGCCAGCGCAGCTGAAGGAAACCACGATGGACCCGAAGCGCCGCACCTTGTTGCGGGTCACTATCCCCGATAGCGCGCAGGATTCCACCCGCTCGCGCGTGGAAAGCCTGATGGGGCGCAAGCCTGAGGCGCGGCTCAAGTTCATCCAGGAACATGCGAGCGTCGTTTCCGACCTGGACGTGTAGCGGGCGCCGGCAGCCCCAGCGCGCGGCGTGCCGGGCTTGACCTGCGGTCTGGGGGCACCAAGTTTTCAGCCAAAGCTAAGGAGGCTGCCATGAAGCGGACGAGCATGTTCGCGGGCGTCGCTCTCGCGCTGCTGTCCGGGCTGACGCTCGGACTGAGCGGCTGCAACGACGGTGGCGTGCGCACGGTGAAGGGCGATTGGTACGCCTATCACCAGGACTATCTGCGTTACGCCGCGGGCAGGGGGCCGATTCAAACCGTGGTGCGCGGCAATGCCTTCAACAATGTCTCGCCCGGTACGTTCACGGACACCGTCATCAGTGAAATGCAGGACCAGCCGCTAGGCGTCGGAGAGGTTTCCTTCGAGCCGGCCGAGCCGTCGGACCTGAAAGGACCTGTCTATGTTTCGCTCGTCTTCAATCCCGAGAGCGGCTTCGGCAGCTATGACGCGTGCAGGCCAGAGCGCGTGGCCAGCGCCGGCGGTGGCCCCAAGCCGGGTGAGGCGGCCCGGGTGGTTGCGGCATTTTGCAGCACCCAGAAGCTCTTGAGTGGCACCGAGGGAGTTGTTTCGCTCAGCGGGCCGAATGATCCGAAATTTGGTGAATTGATCCGCTACGTGATGATCGATCTCTTTCCGCTCAGCAATCCAAATCTTGGGCCATCTTGTGACAGTTGCCCTTGACTCTTGGGGGTTTAGCGGGAACTTCGAGGCAGGTCGTTAACGTTACCGTGCTAAAGCTGAAAAATCTTGGGTTAACACTGTTCGCAGCGCTTGCTTTTGCGGCTCATTGGGCGCAAATCTCGCGGCAACCACGGAGCACGATAGCCGCCGCCAGAGCCCCCGCTCGCGAGAGCGCGCTCCGCTTGAGAACGGATCATCCCCGTCAACCGCCCCATGACCTTTGATGACCTCGGCCTGAGCCAAACGCTCACCGACGCGGTGCGCGATTGTGGCTATTCGCAGCCAACGCCGATCCAGGAAAAAGCGATTCCGCCGATCCTGCTCGGGCGTGATGTGTTCGGTTGCGCGCAGACCGGAACGGGCAAGACGGCGGGCTATACGCTGCCAATGATCGATATCCTTTCGCAGGGCAGCGCCAAGGCGCGCATGGCGCGCTCGCTCGTGCTCGCGCCGACGCGCGAGCTTGCACACCAGATCGCTGCGAGCTTCGAGCGCTACGGCAAATACAGCAAGCTCACCCACGCCGTGATCATCGGCGGTGAAGCAATGGCTGAGCAGGAGCGCCTGCTCGATCGCGGCGTCGATGTGCTGATCGCCACACCCGGGCGACTGCTTGATCTGTTCGAGCGTGGCGCGGTCATGTTGGGCGGCGTGAAGATTCTGGTCATCGATGAGGCTGACCGCATGCTCGACATGGGCTTCATTCCCGATGTCGAGCGCATTGTCGGGCTGTTGCCGCGCATCCGTCAGACTTTGATGTTCTCGGCCACCTTGGCGCCCGAGATTCGGCGGCTCGCCGATGCCTTCCTGATCAACCCGAAAGAGGTTTCGGTCGCGCCCTCGGCCACCGTGGCCGAGACGGTCGACCATAAGATCATCCGCGTTCAGGACTCGAAGAAGCGCGACGTACTGGTCTCGCTCCTGCGCGATGAGCCGATCTCGAGCGCGATCGTGTTCTGCAACCGGAAGAAGGACATTCGCCCGCTCTGTGCCCAGCTCAAGAAGCTTGGGCTCGACGCGGCCGAGCTGCACGGCGATCTGCCGCAGGCACAACGCACTGAGACACTGGCGGCCTTCAAATCGGGCCAGGTCAAGCTCCTGATTTCGAGCGATGTCGCGGGGCGCGGTCTCGACATCGACAAGGTTTCGCACGTCTTCAACCATGACGTCCCGGTCAACCCCGAAGACTATGTGCATCGCATCGGGCGCACGGGTCGTGCCGGCCGCGCCGGTCGTGCGGTGACGTTGGTTGGGCCCGAGGAAGGCCGCCAGCTCGACGCTATTCAGCGACTGCTGGGTCGCGCCATCCCGGAGGCAGCCTCGCCGCTGGCCGGGGCTTCGCCGGCCGCGCCCTCGCGCAGCAGGCGTAAGGCCACGCCGGCGGAAGCTAAAGCGCCGGAACCGATACCTGCGCCGAGCGCGCGGCCGAGCGAGCGTCGCCCTGCTGACCGCGCGAAGCGTCATGAGGCACCGGTTCGCGCGCTCGCGCCGCGTGCGGCACCCATGGTTCGTGCTAGTCTCGATGCCGCGTTCGCCGGCTGGGGCGACCACGTGCCTGATTTCCTGCGCCAGCCGGTAAGACCGGTGCGAGCACAGGGGGTGAAGCGGTGAAGACCATCTTTGTGATGGTGAAGTGCGAGATGGGCCGCGCCTATGACGTGGCCAGCAAGGCGATCGAAACGGTCGAGCAGGTGTCGGAGATCTATTCGATCTCCGGGCAGTACGACCTGCTCGTAAAATGCTACCTCGATGACGAGATCGATATCGGTCACTTCGTGACCGAGAAGGTGCAACGCCTGCCTGGCGTGCGTGATACCTTCACGATCATCGCGTTCAAGGCGTTTTCCTAAAGTCGCTGCGTTAGCAACCTCTCGACGAAGGCCGGCACCACCTGGGTCGCCGGCCCATAGATCTTTTCGGCAAAGAGGCTTTCGCCTGCGGAGGGCTCGAGATTGAGCTCGACCGTATGCGCCCGCGCGCGATAGCGCGCCTCCTGCACGAAGCCCGCGGCCGGATAGACGTTGCCGGACGTACCGATCGACACGAACAGCGTGCAGCGATCAATGGCTTCGGCGATCTCATCCATGCCGAGTGGCATCTCGCCGAACCACACCACATGGGGCCGCATGCCGCCGGTCCGAGTGCAGACCGGGCAAGGTTGCTCCACGCCGAGATCGCCGTCTTCCACTTGCACATGCCCGCAGTGCGCGCAGCGCGCCTTCCGGAGCTCGCCATGCATGTGGATCAGTGCCCTTGAGCCGGCCTTCTCATGGAGGTCATCGATATTCTGGGTGACGAGGAGCACCGGCTCCGGCCAGGCGCGTTCGAGCCGCGCGAGCGCTTCGTGCGCGGCGTTCGGCCGGATGTTCCCTGTGACAAGCTGACGCCGCCGCGTGTTGTAGAAGGTGTGGACCGCACGCGGGTTGCGCGCGAAGGCCTCGGGCGTCGCGACGTCCTCGATACGATGCTGCGCCCAGATGCCGTCGGAATCGCGAAACGTGTGCAGGCCGGATTCGCGGGAAATGCCTGCACCCGTGAGAATCACAATCGGGCCGGTATTTGCCATGGCTAGAGAAACAGTGTGAGCACGCCGGTATAGCCATAGAGCCGATTGTGCGAGATCTCGCCATAGCAGAAGAATCCGACGAGCGGCACGTCACCGAGCTCGCGCTGGATCAGCCGAAGCTCATTCGAGTCATCGCCGAACATGTTGGGGCCACGCGCGACGCAGGAGTAATAGACGGCACCCTTCGGCGCCGCGTTGGCGCGCCGCTTGAGCGTGCCAATCATGCGCACGAGGTCGGCTTCCGCCGCCTCGGCATCGCGCCGGCAGAACTGGATCGATTGGCCGACCGTTGCGATGTCCGAGATGCCGACAAGCTGGCGCGCCTTGTCGAACCCGATGATGTGGCGCACCAGATAGTCGCCGGTGTCGGTGCCTGCGATCGGCAGCGCCACGAAGATGTAGCCCTCGATGCGGCGCAGATCACGCGCGAGCAGGTCGCCGATGTCCTCGCGGAAGACTTCGAGTGCTGGCCGGCCATCGAGCTCGACCAGCACATTGGCTTCGGCGCGGGTGACGACATGCTTGCTGCCGATTAGGCTGCAGCTCTGGCTGAGCGCCGTCGCGACCGCGACGTTCTCGGACAGCAAGGCACCGGAGACACCGCCCTCGGTCACCCCGCCCGCGATCTGCAGCGCCTGGCTGCGGCTCGAGCTGATGCCGCCGACCAGAAAGCCGTCCATGCTCTCGGCGAGGTTTTCGACGATCGATGGCAGTGCGTTGTTGCGTGGATCGGCGTGGACGATGGCGAAGCGGCTGCCTGCCGCCTTCAACCAGCTGCCGCACTGCGCGCGAAAGCCCGAGAGATCGCCCCGTACCGTGTCGAACACGCGGTAGTCAGGCGTGTCGATCTCGGCAATAAGGGCGGCGAGCGCGGGCTCGCGGAAATACTCATGACCGGTGGCGCACACGCCGACCCCGACCGAGCCCACCCAATCCTCAACGCCCGTCTCCTGGCGAAGAGTCGCCAAGGTGGCGGGCAGATCGTCGGCCAGTTGATCGGAGAGATAGAGGAAGCCGAGACCGCCACGGTGTCGCCCAAGTTCGCCGGCGCACCGTCGGGCCAGCGCTGATGCGTCACGTCCTGACGCTTGGGTAAAGCTGTAGGTGCTCAACGGTTCTCGACTCCCTGTCTAGGTGAAGAGCCTAGGGTCGCAGGGCGAGTACTTCAAGGCGTGCTCGGCGCGATCGTGCGGCCGACCCAGGCGGCGGCGCGCAGCGTTTCCGCATCGCTGCCGAACCGGCCCACGATTTGCACGCCCAGCGGAAGGCCGGCATCGCCTTTGAGGCCGGGGGCATTGACGGCCGGCACACCGAGGAACGTCCAGAGGAAGCAGAACATGCGGCTTCCGGTGAAGCCGACCCCGAGCGGCGCCTCGCCGGGCGCAGCGGGGGTGAGCACGGCATCGAATGGCGCAAACAGCCGATCAGCCTCAGCCCGCATTCGGGCGCGGCGGTCGAGCGCCTCGAGATAGTGTTCGGCATCGACGCTGCGTCCCTCGACCAGGAAGGCACGCAGCGGCTCGGAGACGAGTTCGCCGCCCTCGCGATAGATTGGCCATAGGTGGTGCGCCATCTCGCGCGCCATGATCGCGCGATGGACTGCGGCGGAGTCAGAAAAAAGCGGCCCCATCTCGATCTCCGTGGCGCCGAGTGAGGTCGCCAATTCCTCAAAGCGCTTCGCCGCGCCCGGCTCCATCTCGGGCCAGGCAAAGCTGCGCGCGAAGCCGAGCCTGGGTCGCTCGATGGGCAAATCGAGGGCCGCTTCCAGCCGGGTCGGGCGCTGCAGGAAGCATGCGGGGTCGATACCATCATCGCCGGACATGACGTCGATCGTGCGCGCGACGTCTTCGATCGTGCCCCCGAGCGCGCCGACGTGATCGAGCGTGTGGGACAGCATGAGAACACCGGTGCGCGGCACGAGGCCAAAGCTCGGCTTCACGCCCCAAACGCCACAAAACGCGGCCGGCCGGATGATCGAGCCCGAGGTCTGGGTGCCGAGCGCGATCGGCACCATACCGGCCGCGACCGCAGCCGCCGATCCGCTCGATGAGCCGCCCGGCGTGCGCTCCAGGTCGTGCGGATTGCGGGTCTTGGCGGGCGTGAAATAGGCGCACTCGGTCGTTGTCGTCTTGCCGAGCACGATCGCCCCCGCGCGCCGCAGTCGGGCGACCACGGTCGCGTCCGCCTGGGGTTGGCGTGCCGTCAAATGCCGGCAGCCATGGGCGGTCGGCATGTCGCGTGTATCCATGATGTCCTTGACGCCGATCGGCACGCCGGCGAGCAGGCCATGCGGGCCGGCGCGATCGCAGGAATCGGATGCCGCGCGCACGAGCGCGGGTTCAAAATGGGCGAATGCGCCGAGGGTCTCCTCGTTCGCCTGAACGCGCTCGATCGCTGCATCGATGACGGCGCGTGCGCTCGTCTCACCGCGGCGAATTTGAGCCGCAACGTCGCGCGCGGTCGGGCAGGGGCGAACGCTGATCCTCTGGTGTACGCCGTGGGTCATGCTGCGGCCAGCCTCGGGCTCGGTTATTCTCCGGTGCGCGATCTTGCGCCGGAGTCGGACCAGACGCCATGACCTCGGAGCCGCCATCGAACGCCGCGTGGACGCGTCATGCCGTCCTGCCCGTCGCTGAGATGTACCGGGCGGATGCGGCGGCAATCGCGGCGGGCACGCCGGGCATCGTGCTGATGGAGAACGCCGGGCGCGCGGTCGTCGCCGCCATCGAGCGGCGCTATCGCCCGCGCCAAACCCTGGTCGCGTGCGGGCCCGGCATTAATGGTGGCGATGGCTTCGTGATCGCGCGCCTGCTTGCCGAGCGCGGCTGGCCGGTGCGGCTGGCGCTGCTGACACCCAAGTCCGTCTTGAAGGGCGACGCGGCCGAGGCGGCGGCGCGTTGCCCGCTTCCGATCGAGCCGGTCACCCTCGAATTATTGGCGGGGCAAAGCCTGCTGGTCGATGCTCTGTTCGGCGCTGGCCTCGCACGCCCGCTCGAAGGCATGGCGCGGTCGCTGATCGAGGCCGCGAACGCCCGCGACGATCTCGTCAAGGTAGCGGTTGACGTGCCGAGCGGGCTTTCGGGCAACACCGGAGCGGCATTGGGCGTTGCGCTCGAAGCGGAGCTCACGGTGACGTTCTGCCGCAAGAAGCCCGGGCATTTGTTGTTGCCCGGCCGAATGCTCTGTGGCGAGCTCGTTGTGGCGGACATCGGCATCGCCGACGAGGCGGTGGCCGGTCTGTTGCCGACCCTGGCTGAGAATGGGCCGGACCTCTGGTGTCGGCTCACGCCCAAGCCCCGCCTCGACGGTCACAAATATCAGCGCGGCCACGCGCTCGTGGTCGGCGGCGCAAAAACGACTGGGGCCGCACGCCTCGCCGCCCGTGGCGCGCTCCGGATGGGTGCGGGTCTCGTCACCGTCGTGGTGCCCGAGGAATCGCTGCCCATCTATGCGAGCGCGCTCGAAGCCGTCATGACCGCCTCACTCGCGGATTATGACTCGCTGTTGGCCGATGCCCGACGCAATGCGTTGCTGATCGGCCCCGGCGCCGGCGTGATCGACAAGACGGCTGAGCGGACGTTGGCGGCCCTGCGCGCCGGCAAGGCGTGCGTGCTGGATGCAGATGCCCTGACCGTGTTCGCGGGGCAGGCGGAGCGGCTGTTCGGCGCCATTCGCGGGCCGGCCGTGCTGACACCGCATGAGGGCGAGTTTACGCGGCTGTTTGATGTGACGGGTGACAAGCTCGCCCGCGCGCGCGCCGCAGCCAAGCAAAGCGGCGCGGTGATCGTGCTCAAGGGCGGCGACAGTGTGATCGCGTCGCCCGATGGCCGGGCGGTGATCAACAGCAACGCGCCGGCCGATCTCGCGACTGCCGGTTCGGGTGATGTGCTGGCCGGGTTCGTGCTCGGTCTGCTCGCCCAAGGCATGCCGGCGTTCGAAGCGGCGTGTGCTGCGGCCTGGATGCATGGCGAGGTTGCGCATCGCTTGGGTCCCGGCCTGATCGCGGAGGATTTGCCCGACAACCTGCCCGATGTGTTGCGCGATCTGCGCAGGCGGACGAAGGAACTCCGATGACCACAGAAGAAACGACCCGCAGCGCGCTCATCGAGCGCGCAGTCTCGCGTCTGCGTACCGCGTGGCGCGATCTCACCGCAAGCGGCCGAGCCGCGAAGCCGGCGCCGACCGACCCCGATTTGCCGGAGGAGGATCAGGCCGGGCTGATCGAACGGATCGACGCCTGCCTCGAAGGGAAGGGCGGCGAAGTTTCCGCGCGCGCGCGGGCTGCCGATCTCGGTCGGCACTATCTCGGGCTGAGCCCGACCGGCCGACACCGGTTCTTTCAGCTCCTGGCCGAGCGTTTCGGCACGGACGACCGCGAGATCAGGCAGGCGATCGACGTGCTCGATGGCGCGCATGAGCAGCGCTCGGTGCTCAAGGCTCAGCGGAAGCTCAAGGCCGCGCTGACGCCGCCCTGCATCCGGCTGCTCTCTCAGTTCACGTCCTTGCCGGATGGCATCAAGTTCCTGGTCGATCTGCGCACCGAGCTGCGCGAGGTGATGGGTGAGGCCCCTCAGCTCAACGCGCTCGATGATCAGCTGCGCGAGTTGTTGGCCGGCTGGTTCGACATCGGGTTCCTGCGCCTCGAGCGCATCACCTGGCGCGCGCCGGCGGCGTTGCTGGAGAAATTGGCGGCCTATGAGGCGGTGCACCGGGTGCACTCTTGGCAGGACCTTAAGAACCGCCTGGACTCCGACCGGCGCTACTACGCTTTTTTCCACCCCAACATGCCGGAGGAGCCGCTCATCTTCGTTGAGGTCGCGCTGGTCGAGGGGCTGGCCGACAACATCCAAGCCCTGCTCGATATGGGCGCGCCGGCGGACGATCCGGCCAAGGCCGACACCGCAATCTTCTATTCGATCTCGAACGCCCAGCGCGGCCTTGTCGGCCTTTCGTTCGGCGCCTTCCTGATCAAGCGCGTTCTGGATGATCTGACGCGCGAGCTGCCTAGTCTCAAGGTCTTCTCGACTCTCTCGCCCATCCCGGGCTTTCGCGCCTGGCTCGAGCGGCGGATCGCCGCCGGCGACGAAACCCTGCTCACGCCGGCGGCACTGAAGGAGCTGAAGCCCTTTGGCAGCGCGACGACACAGGCGGAAATGCTCGCGACCGTGCTCGCCAGTCCCTGGCAACGCGATCCCGGCGTCAGCGGCGCCCTGATGCAGCCCTTGCTGCGTCTGGCTGCGCGCTACCTTGTGACGGCCAAGCAGGGCGATGAGCCGCTCGATCGTGTTGCCCGCTTCCACCTTAACAACGGCGCTCGCGTGGAGCGCCTGAACTGGCTCGCCGACAGCTCGGCCAACGGCCTTAAGCAGTCCTTCGGCGTCATGGTGAACTATCGCTACCGACCCGAGGAAATCGAAGCCAATCACGAGGCTTACCGGGGCGAAGGGAGGATCGCGACGGCGCCTGCGGTGAAGGCGCTGCTGAATTAACCATTTGGGCACGAGACCGCGGCCCTTGAGGCCTGCGCCCGTGCCACTTATGTTACGGGGTTCACGCGGGCGGCGTCGATTCGGCGTGGCCGGAATCGAGGCTGATTGCTGACGAGGGACCAAACCTACGGGGCGGGCGTGGTGGAATGGTAGACACGCCAGACTTAGAATCTGGTGACGCAAGTCGTGGGGGTTCAAGTCCCTTCGCCCGCACCACGCCCCGCCAAGCGTAATCGGGAGAGGCCCGTGGCCCGTCGGCCGTTCAGGATTGGCGGGTGCGCGCGGCGCACTAAATCGTTCAAGGAGTGCTTGTCGACATGCAAGTGACTGAGACCCTGTCCGAGGGGCTGAAGCGGGAGCTGAAGGTTGTGGTGCCCGCCCAGGATCTGGAGGCGGCCGTTGAGGCCCGCCTTGCGGAGTTGAGCAAGACCGTGAACCTCAAAGGCTTCCGCCCGGGCAAGGTGCCGCTCAACGTGGTGCGCCAGCGGTTCAAGGGCGCGGTGCTTGGTGAAGTCATCGAGCGTCAGGTTCAGACCGGCTCGGCAAAAGCGATCGCCGACCGGAAAGACCGGCCGGCGGCCCAGCCGAAGATCGAGGTGACGAGCTTCGATGTCGGTAAGGACCTCGAGTTCAAGATGGACTTCGAGGTGCTGCCGAGCATAGAGATCGGCGAGTTCGGCTCGATCGAGATCACCCGTCCGGTGTCCGAGCCGGGCGATGCCGAGCTCGATGAGGCGGTCAAGCGCATCGCGGACTCCGAGCGGCGCTTCAACAAGGTTGAGGGTGACCGCGAAGCGGCGAGCGGCGATCAGGTCCTGATCAATTTCGTCGGCTCGATCGACGACAAGCCATTTGAAGGCGGCGCGGCGGAGGACTTCGAGCTCGTGCTGGGCTCTGGCGCGCTGATCCCGGGTTTCGAGGATCAGTTGATCGGCGCCAAGGCGGGCGACGCGCGCACGGTCAACGTGACCTTTCCGGCCGACTATGGGCGTGCCGAGTTTGCCAGCAAGGCCGCGCGCTTTGACGTGACCGTGAAGGAGCTGCGCGAGCGCGCGCCGGCCACCATCGACGACGAGTTCGCCAAGCGCTTCAACCACGACACCATGGACGCGATGCGCGCGGACATTCGCGAGCGGCTCAGCCAGGACTACAAAAACCTGTCGCGCATGCGCCTCAAGCGCAATCTGCTCGACTCATTGGCCAACAGGTACAGCTTCCCCGTGCCGAAGGGCATGGTCGATCAGGAGTTCGAGCTGATCTGGAATCAACTGAAGGCCGAC
>VGET01000015.1 GCA_016869195.1 Alphaproteobacteria bacterium
CTCGTTGACGCCCTCGATTACCTCGGCGACGTCATCCTCGTCCTCGCCAAGCTCCGAAGTATCCTCGAGCACCTCTTCCTCTTCGTCCTCGGCACCCTTCTCGACCTCGACCTCCAGATCCTCTCCTGCCTCGGCGAGCTCGGCCTCGGCCCGCACGCGCTTCGGCGCGGGTTTCGGCGCCTTGGGCTCTGCGACCGCGGCCGCGCGCGAACGTCTAGGCTTGGAGAGCGCCTCGAGATCCAATACCGCGCCACATTTCGGGCAGGAAACCGGATCGCGCCGCATGTCGTAGAACTTGGCGCCGCAGCTATGACACGTGCGCTTCACGCCCCATTCGGGCTTGACCACGCGGAGCCTCCCTTATCCTGAGCCGACTCGCAGTCCCTGCTCACGGGCAGGCCGGCGCAGGGCAATTGCCACGACTGACCCGCGCCTGTCAAAAGCAAAATCCGACCGGGGAGTGTTGGCATCACTTGCCCGGGGGTGGTAGAGACGGCCGCCATGCCGCACGCCCCCGCCGTCACCGAGCCAGCCGGCCCCGCGCCGCTCCGCGCCAAGCGGGGCAGCCGCCTTGTCGGCGAGGCCACCGTGCCGGGCGACAAATCGATCTCGCATCGGGCGCTCATGATCGGCGCGCTCGCGGTCGGCGAAACCCGCATCGAGGGCCTGCTCGAGGGCGAAGACGTGCTCAATACCGGCCGCGCGCTCGAAAAGCTCGGAGTCGAGGTCGGGCGCACCGGGCCAGGCGCCTGGCGGGTGCATGGCGTCGGCATCGGTGGTTTGACAGAGCCCTCCGACGTGCTCGATTTCGGCAATGCCGGCACCGGCGCGCGCCTCATGATGGGCGTACTTGCCGGCCACGCGTTCACCAGCATCATGACCGGCGACGCCTCGCTCCGCCGCCGGCCGATGAACCGCGTGATCGAGCCGCTGCGCGAGGTGGGGGCGCGTTTCGTGACGCGCGAGGGCGGGCGCCTGCCGCTTGCCATGGTCGGCGCGGCCAACCCGATCCCGATCCGCTATCGTCTGCCGGTCGCCTCGGCCCAGGTGAAATCCGCGGTGCTGTTTGCCGGACTGAGCGCGCCGGGCGAGACCATCGTCATCGAGCCGGAGCCGAGCCGTGACCACACCGAGCTGATGCTCCGCCATTTCGGCGCACGGGTCGAGGTGCGGGCAGGCGAGGGCAAAGGGGAGCACGCGATCGTGCTCGGCGGTCAGCCCGAGCTCGAGGCACGGCATATCAGGGTGCCCGGCGACATCTCTTCGGCCGCCTTTCCGCTGGCCGCTGCACTTCTGGTGCCGGGCTCCGAGGTTACGCTGCGGAACGTTGGCATCAATCCACTCCGCACCGGCCTGCTTGATACGTTGGGCGAGATGGGCGCTACAATTAGCATGGAAACTTCGGGCCGGACGGGCGCCGAGCCGGTGGCCGATTTGCGGGTGCGCGCCAGCGCATTGAAGGGCGTCCACGTGCCGGCGGAGCGGGCGCCGCGCATGATCGACGAGTACCCGATCCTGGCGGCGCTCGCGGCCTGCGCCGAAGGCACGAGCCGGTTCGATGGGCTCGCCGAGCTCCGGGTCAAGGAAAGCGACCGCTTGGCCGCGATCGCCAACGGTCTGAAGGCTTGCGGCGTCGCGGTCGAGGAGCTGAAGGACGGGCTGATCATCGAGGGCAGGGGCCGCCCGCCCGCGGGCGGCGGCATGATCGAGGCCAAGCTCGACCACCGCATCGCCATGGCCTTCCTGGTGCTGGGCCTGGTCACCGTGCAGCCGGTCGTGGTCGATGATGGCAGCCCGATCGCGACCAGTTTCCCCGATTTCGTGCTGCTCATGACCCGGCTGGGCGCCTCGATCGAGCCTGCCTAGGCCGATGGCGGGCGGCGTGCGCATCATTGCGGTCGATGGGCCGGCCGCGGCTGGCAAGGGTACGATCGCCCGGCGCCTGGCCGATCATTACGGATACCGGTTTCTCGACACGGGCCTGCTCTATCGCGCGGTTGGCGCTCGCGTGCTCGATGAGGGCCTCAAGCTGGCCGATGAGGCGGCCATCGCGAGAATGGCCGCCGGGCTCAACCCGGTGGATCTGGAACGGCCGGATTTGCGGAGCGAGCCGATTGGCCAGATGGCCTCCAAGGTGGCCGCCATGCCCGTGGTGCGGGCTGCGCTGCTCGATTTTCAGCGCCGGTTCGGGCGCGAACCGCCGGGCGCCGTGCTCGACGGGCGTGACATCGGAACCGTGATCTTCCCCGATGCCGGGGCCAAGCTGTTCATCACGGCGAGCCCCGAGGCCCGCGCCCGCCGCAGGCTGAAAGAGTTGCGGGAAAAGGGCATCAGGGCTATAGAAGAGCGCGTTTTGGCCGAAATGAAGGAACGCGACGCCCGCGACGGCGGCCGCGAGGTTGCGCCATTGAAACCAGCCGATGACGCGCTCGTGATCGACAGCACGGACCTCACGCCAGACGAGGTCTTCCATCGGGCGGTTTCGTTCATTGATTCGAAGGGCGGCTGAGCCGGCGCCCCATCGCGGCTCATCCCGCCATGACCGCAAGTTCGGGTGCCTGTTGGCGACCATTGGTGTTTCACCCCAACCACGACCGCCTGTTGCGGCCGTGTGCCCCGGTTGAGCCCGGGTCTCTGAGCCAGGAGCTTTGATGAAGACGCAGTCGACCACCACCGAATCGTCCCGCAAGGAGCGCTTTGCCGACCTGCTCGACGAATATGTCTCCACCAAGCCGCGCTTTGAGGGCCGCGTCGTCAAGGGTCGGATTATCGCGATCGAGAACGATTCGGCGCTAATCGACGTTGGGTTGAAAGTTGAAGGCCGCGTGCCGATCAAGGAGTTCGCGTCGCCGGGTCAGGCAGCCGAGCTCAAGGTGGGCGATGAGGTCGAGGTCTTCATCGACCGGATCGAGACCAAGCGCGGCGAGGCCTCGCTCTCGCGCGAGCGCGCGCGCCGCGAAGAGGCGTGGGAGAAGCTCGAGCAGGCCTACAAAAAGAACGAGCGCGTCGGCGGCACCATGTTTGGCCGGGTCAAGGGCGGCTTCACGGTCGATCTCGGGGGAGCGGTCGCGTTTCTTCCAGGCAGCCAGGTCGACATTCGCCCGATGCGCGACGTGACGCCGTTGCTTGGCACAGAGCAGCAATTCCAGATCCTCAAGATGGATCGCCGGCGCGGCAATATCGTGGTCTCGCGCCGCGCCGTGCTCGAGGATACGCGCGCGGAGCAGCGCAGCCAGCTCATCTCCGACCTGCACGAGGGTCAGATCCTCGATGGTGTGGTCAAGAACATCACCGACTACGGCGCATTCGTCGATCTCGGCGGCGTCGATGGTCTGCTGCACGTGACCGACATCTCCTGGAAGCGCATCAACCATCCTTCCGAGGCGCTCCACATCAGCCAGCCCGTCAAGGTGCAGGTGATCCGCTTCAACCCGGAGACGCAGCGTATCAGCCTCGGCATGAAGCAGCTCGAGGCCGACCCGTGGCAGGGCGTGGTCGCGAAATATCCGGTCGGCATGAAGCTCAATGGCCGGGTCACCAACATCACCGACTATGGTGCGTTCGTTGAGCTCGAGGCGGGCGTCGAAGGTCTCGTCCACGTCTCCGAGATGAGCTGGACCAAGAAGAACGTCCATCCCGGCAAGATCGTCTCGACCAGCCAGGAGGTCGAGGTGATGGTGCTGGATGTCGATCCCGACAAGCGGCGCATCAGCCTCGGCCTGAAGCAGTGCCTCTCGAACCCGTGGCAGACCTTCGCGGACAAGCAGCCCGAAGGCAGCCTGGTGCAGGGCGAGATCAAGAACATCACCGAGTTCGGCCTGTTCGTCGAGTTGCCGGGCGAGATCTTCGGCATGGTCCACATGTCCGATCTGGATTGGCAGGCACCAGGCGAGGAGGCGATCCAGCGCTTCAAGAAGGGCGATATCGTCAAGGCCAAGGTGCTCTCGATCGACACCGAGAAGGAGCGCATCGGCCTCGGCATCAAGCAGCTCTCCGACGATCCGGTGTGTGCGCTCGAAACGCGCAAGGGCGAGACGGTGACCTGCACGGTGACGGCGGTGTCGGACTCGGGCGTTGAAGTCGCGACGCAGGACGGCACCCCAGGCTTCATCCGGCGCGCAGACCTGGCGCGCGATCGCGGCGAGCAGCGCCCGGATCGCTTCTCGGTCGGCGACAAGCTCGACGCCAAGATCACGTCGATCGAGCGCGGCGGGCGCCGGCTTTCGCTTTCGATCAAGGCACTCGAGGTCGAGGAAGAGAAGCAGGCGATGGCCGAGTTCGGCTCCGCCGATAGCGGTGCGAGCCTCGGCGATATCCTGGGCGCCGCGCTCAGCCGCAAGCAGCAGCAAAAGGGCGAGAGCGGCCGGGACAGCTGATCTGCGAGACGGATAGGCGCGGGGCGTCGACCGCGCCCCCGCCTCGTCCGGGCGCTTTAGTACCGCCGCGCCCGGTCACGCGCGGCAGAGAGGCGGGGGCTCCGTTTGAGCTTTGATCCCGACCGTATCCTCGACCGTCGCCGCCTGCGTCATGGCCTCATCTTCTGGCGCACGCTGGCCATCCTCGCCATTGTCGTGATGGCGATCGCACTGGTCGCCCGGTTCGGAATTGGTAGCGCCGGCGACCAGCGCGTTGCCCGTCTTTGGCTCGATGACATCGTCGTCGATGACCCGGTCCGCGATGACGCCCTCGCCGCGATTGCCAAGGATCGTAGGGTGCGCGCGCTGATCGATGCGCTCGGCGGTGAGGATGAGGCGCGCGCCTGGCTTGCGGAAACCCAAGCGATCCCGCTCACGCTTCGCATCGAGGACATCGAGCGGTCTGAGGCGTCAGGCCTGATCGGGCTGATCGGCGAGCGCCTGCGCCAGACCCTTCTGCCGCCGCGCCTCAGGCTTGACGGTGCCATCTCGGTTTGGCAGGCTGAACCTGCCAAATAATTGAATCACTTAGCGAGAATCGGCCACGCGAGCAGCAGAACGGGCCGATACGGGGGGATCGAGGACGATGACCAAGTCTGAGCTGATCCATCGTCTCGCAGAGATGTATCCGGATCCGCGCCTCTACCACCGCGATTACGAGCGGATCGTGAACAAGGTGTTCGATGAGATCAGCGATGCGCTGGCGCGCGGCGATCGGGTCGAGCTCAGAGGCTTTGGCGCCTTTTCGGTGCGCGCGCGCAGCGCGCGTGTCGGGCGCAACCCGCGCACCGGCGCGGCGGTTGAGGTCGGCGAGAAGCGGCTGCCCTTCTTCAAGACCGGCAAGGAGCTGCGCGACCGGGTCAACAAGGGCTGAGGTTGCCTGGGCCGCTCCGCCTCGGGGCGTGCACGCCGGGCGGCAAGGGTTGAACGACGGTGCGCTATCTCGGTTGGATCATTGCGGCCATCGCCGCCCTTATCATCATCGCCTTCTCGGTGACCAATCGCGGCGCCGTCACGGTCTCCTTCGCGCCCTTGCCGTTCGAGCTCAACATTCCGCTCTTCGCGGTTGTGCTCGGCGCTCTGGCGATTGGGCTGCTCGCCGGCGTGATCACCAAGATGCTGGTCGCGAGCCCACATCGGCGTATCGCGCGTGAGCGTCTGCATCGCATCCGTGCGCTCGAGCGCGAGGTGGAGACCTTGAGGCGTGAGCGCGCGGGCAGCACGCCGAGCGCGATGGCTGCGCCTCGTCCCGCGCCGCCGACCAAGACCGCCGCCTGATCGAGGAGGGGCGGCATGCGGCGGCTCTATTGTTCGCTGGATTGGGTCGAGCCGGAGCATGCGGTCGAGCTCGCGATGCGCCTCAGGGGCGCGGTCGGCGGCTTCAAGGTCGGCGCCGAGTATCTGCTGGCGCACGGTGCCGGCGGCATTGAGCGGCTGGCCGCCGTCGGTCTGCCGTTCATCCTCGATCTGAAGCTGAATGACCTGCCGCGGGCGGTATCGCAAACCGTGCGCCGGGCGGTTGGGTTCCGGCCCTCCATGATCACGGTTCACGCGGGCGGGGGCGCGGCCATGATGCGGGCCGCCATGGCCGCCGCGCATGCCGCCGCCGAGGCCGGCGGCTTCGCCCGCCCGCGCCTCCTCGCGGTCAACGTGCTCACCAGCATGGACGACGATGATTTACGCGCGACTGGCGTCTCCGGCGACATGCGCGAGCAGACACTGCGGCTCTCGGCGCTCGCCCATGCCTGCGGACTCGACGGGGTGTGGACGGGTGCGGATGAGGTCGGGCGTCTGCGCGCCGAGTTCGGGGCCGATTTCATTCTGGCGGTGCCGGGCATCCGCCCGGTATGGTCCGTCTCCGATGACCAGAAGCGCATCATGACGCCGGGCGATGCCATCCTTCGTGGGGCCGATTATCTCGTGGTGGGCCGGCCGATCACCCACGCGTCGGACCAGGCCGCCGCGGCGCGGCGCATCGTCGATGAGATGAACGCCGCGCTCGCGCATTCACCGGAAGCGCAGCCGGGCGTGCTCTGACGAGAGAACGTGGCGATTGCGGTCAAGATCTGCGGCATCACGGATCGCCCCGCACTTGAGGCGGCGGTCGGCCATGGCGCGCGCTTTGTCGGTTTCGTGTTCTACCCGCCTTCGCCGCGCTCGCTGCCACACGAGGCCGCGGCCACGCTGGCGCGTGCGGTGCCGGAGCGCGTCGCGCGGGTCGGCGTCTTTGTCGATCCGAAAGACGACGAGTTGAAGGCCGTGACCTCCGCCGTGCCGCTCGAAGCGATCCAGCTTCACGGCTCGGAGAGCGCGGCCCGGATCGAGGCCATACGTGCCCTGACTGGTAAGAGGATCATCAAGGCGATTCGCGTCGCGCGGGCAGAGGACGTGGCGGAGGCCGTGCCGTTCGCCCGCGCCGCCGATTGGTTGCTCTATGACGCCAAGGTCAGCACCGGCCAGGGGCTTGGCCTGCCCGGCGGCAATGCCATCGCCTTCGACTGGGGCCTTCTGCGTGGTCGCGCGGTCGGTGGCCGCGAGGGCTGGATTCTTTCCGGCGGCCTCAACCCCGACAATGTGCGCGACGCGATTGCGGCAACCGAGGCGCGCGCGCTCGATGTATCGTCGGGGGTGGAGGATTCGCCCGGCCGCAAGAACCCTGCCGCCATCCGCGCCTTCCTTGAGGCCGCGCACGCGACGTGAGATGGGATGAAACCATGAATACCGCGATCAACTCCTATCGTTCGGGCCCTGACGAGCGCGGCCATTTCGGCATCTATGGTGGGCGCTTCGTCGCCGAGACCCTGATGCCGCTGATCCTCGATCTCGAGCAGGCCTGGGCCAAGGCGCGCACCGACAAATCGTTTCGAGACGAGCTCGATTATTGGCTGGAGTTCTATGTCGGGCGGCCGAGCCCGCTCTATCACGCCGAGCGGCTAACTAGGCATCTCGGCGGCGCCAAAATCTATTTCAAGCGCGATGAGCTCAATCACACCGGCGCGCACAAGATCAACAATTGCATGGGGCAGATCCTGCTCGCGAAGCGCATGGGCAAGACGCGCATCATCGCGGAGACCGGCGCGGGCCAACATGGCGTCGCGACCGCGACCGTGTGCGCGCTGATGGGCCTGCCCTGCGTCGTTTATATGGGCGCGGTCGACATCGAACGGCAGAAGCCGAACGTGTTTCGCATGAAACTTCTGGGCGCCGAGGTGGTGCCGGTCACCTCCGGTTCACGCACGCTGAAAGACGCCATGAACGAGGCGCTGCGCGACTGGGTCAGCAATGTGGAGTCGACCTACTACCTCATCGGCACGGTCGCGGGGCCGCATCCCTATCCCGCCATGGTGCGCGAGTTCCAATCGGTCATTGGGCGTGAGACGCGCGAGCAGATCATGAAGGCCGAGGGCCGTTTGCCCGATTCGCTCGTCGCCTGCGTGGGTGGTGGTTCCAACGCGATCGGCCTGTTTCATCCGTTCCTGGATGAGCCCAACATCAAGATCTACGGCGTCGAGGCCGCGGGACATGGCATCGAGACCGGCCAGCACGCGGCCTCGCTCACCGCGGGCTCGCCCGGCGTGCTCCACGGCAACCGCACCTATTTGTTGCAAGACTCGGACGGCCAGGTGATCGAGGCGCACTCGATCTCGGCCGGGCTCGACTATCCGGGCATCGGGCCCGAGCACGCCTGGCTCAACGACACCAAGCGGGTCTCCTACGTGCCGATCACGGACAAGGAGGCGCTCGAGGCGTTCAAGCTCTGCGCACGCCTCGAGGGGATACTCCCTGCGCTCGAGCCCGCGCACGCGCTCGCGCACGTCGTCAAGCTCGCGCCGACGCTCCCCAAGGATCATCTGCTCGTCATGAACATGTGCGGCCGTGGCGACAAGGACATCTTCACTGTGGCCGATGCGCTCGGCGTGGGGATGTGAGCATGTCCGCATCCTCCGACGGCCGCATCGAGCGCCGCTTCGCCAGGTTGAAGAACGAGGGCCGCGCCGGGCTGATCACCTTCACCATGATGGGTGACCCCGACATCGAAACCTCGTTCGATATCTTGAAGGGCCTGCCCGCCGCCGGCGCCGATCTGATCGAGATCGGCTCGCCCTTCACCGACCCGATGGCCGACGGCCCGGTCATCCAGGTCGCGGGGCAGCGCGCGCTCAAGGCCGGCATCAGCCTGAAGAAGACGCTCGAGCTGGTGCGCCGCTTCCGCGCGCTCGATCAGGACACGCCACTGGTGCTGATGGGCTATTACAATCCGATCTACGTCTATGGCGTGCCGCGCTTCATCAAGGACGCGCTGGAGGCCGGGCTCGATGGCCTGATCGTGGTCGATCTGCCGCCCGAAGAAGATGAGGAGCTTTGCCTGCCGGCGATCGAGGCGGGCCTGCGCTTCATCCGTCTCGCCACGCCGACGACCGATGATCGGCGCCTGCCCGCCGTGCTCGCGCACACGACAGGCTTCGTCTACTACGTTTCAATTACCGGCATCACTGGCGCCAAGGGCGCGGCCGTCTCGGCGATCAGCGACGCGATCGCACGCCTGAGGCGGCACACGAAACTGCCGCTTGCGGTCGGCTTCGGCATCAAGACGCCGGAAGACGCCGCCTCGGTCGCGCGCAGCGCCGATGCGGCCGTGGTGGGCTCGGCGCTCGTGTCGGCCATCGCAGGCAGCCTTGATGGTTCGGGCAAGGCGACCGTGAAGACCGCGCCCGCCGTGCATGATCTGGTGCGGCGGCTTGCGGCGGGCGTGCGCGCGGCGCGCAAGGAGGTGGTGCGATGAGCTGGCTCGATCGCTTCGCGCGGCCCAAGGTTCGCGCGCTCTTCCGCAAGGAGGACATGCCCGAGAATTTGTGGGAGAAGTGCCCGGCCTGCGAGCAGATGATCTTCCATCGCGATCTCGAGGCGCAACTCCGCGTCTGCCCGCATTGTGGCCATCACATGCGCATCAACGCGCGCACCCGGCTCGGCATGTTGTTCGATGACGGTGCGTATCAGACGATCGAGCTTCCAACCGTGCCGTCCGATCCGCTGCGCTTCCGCGATCGCAAGCGCTATCCCGATCGCATGCGCGAGGCGCAAGCCTCGAGCAACCTCAACGATGCGATCGTGGTCGCGTACGGCAAGCTCACCAATCGGCAGGCGGTGATCGCGGCGTTCGAGTTCGGCTTTCTCGGCGGCTCGATGGGCATGGCGGTGGGCGAGGCGCTGGTCGCAGCCGCGCGGCTCGCGCTGCTGCAGCAGGCGCCGCTCATCGTGATCCCGGCCTCGGGCGGCGCTCGTATGCAGGAGGGCGTGCTCTCGCTCGTCCAGATGGCGCGCACAACGGTGGCGATCGAGGAGCTGCGCGAGGCGGGCTTGCCCTACATCGTCGTGCTGACCGACCCCACCACCGGCGGCGTCACCGCCTCGTTCGCCATGATCGGCGACATCGCGATCGCCGAGCCCGGCGCCATGATCGGCTTCGCCGGCACGCGCGTGATCGAGGAAACGATTCGCCAGCAGCTGCCCGCCGGCTTCCAGAAGGCGGAGTATCTGCTCGAGCACGGCATGCTCGACATGGTGGTGCAGCGCGCCAAGCTGCGCGAGACGCTTGGGCGAATCATCGGCCTGCTGATGGATCAGCCCAAGAGCGCCGAGGTGGTGCCGCTGCCGCGTCCGGGACTCGACATCCAAGGTCTCGGCTCCGCGCCCGCACAATCGCGCGCATGAGTTCTCCATACCGATAGGAACTGGCCACGCGGCGGCCTGGCGGGCGGTCCTGCGCCACATCGATATTGTCCCTGAGCGACACACCCCCACCCCAACCCTCCCCCATTGAGGGGGAGGGGGTAACATGGCGAGTGGACACCCTCCCGCCATCGTTTTCCTGTCAGTGCAAGGCGCTATGATGCCCTGGCTCCCTCCCCCCTTGTGGGGGAGGGTTGGGGTGGGGGGCCAAACGATAACGTGACGCGATCAACCCTCGTACGCCGCTTGAGAGCCAACCCGACCGAGGCCGAGATCAGGCTTTGGTCGAGGCTTCGGCGCAAGCAGATTGATGGCTATCGGTTTCGCCGACAGGTTCAAATTGGAGAATATGTTGTGGACTTCGCCTGCATGTCGGCCCGCCTTGCGATCGAAGTGGATGGTGGCCAGCATGCGACTCGGTCGGCACGAGGCGCCAACCGGACGAAACGTATCGAGGCAGATGGGTTTCAGATCTTCCGAGTCTGGAACCACGACGTCTTGGCCAATACCGATGGCGTGATTGACGCTATTCACGCGGTGTTGGCCAGCCGGGCTCTTGGGGAGAGAGCAGATCGCGCGTCCAGAATTGGTGCTGTGCTACGCAATGAAGTGCCGTGACCCTTCATCGAAGCGACCCGATCCTCGCGCGCCTGAAGGCGCTGCATCCGAAGGCGATCGACCTCTCGCTCGATCGCATGTGGCGCCTCTTGGGCGCGCTTGGTCATCCGGAGCGACGGCTTCCGCCGGTCGTTCACATCGCGGGCACCAACGGCAAGGGCAGCCTGGTCGCCTATCTCGATGCGATCCTGGCGGCGCACGGCCTCAGCACGCAGTCTTACATTTCGCCGCATCTCGTGCGCTTTGCCGAGCGCATCCGCTTCCAGGGCGAATCGATTGACGAGCCCGCGCTGAGTGAGGCGCTCGAAACCTGCGAGCGCGCCAATCAGGGTCAGCCCATCACCTTCTTCGAGATCACGACCGCGGCGGCGTTCCTGGCCTTCGCGGCGCGACCGGCGGATGTGCTCATCCTCGAGGTCGGCCTCGGCGGTCAGCTCGATGCCACCAACGTGATCGAGCGGCCGATGCTCTCGGCCATCACGCCGGTCTCGATGGATCACATGCACTACCTGGGTGACACGCTCGAAGCGATCGTGGGCGAAAAAGCGGGAATCCTGAAGCCCGGCGTGTCGGCGGTGATCGGGCCACAGGAGTCACCGGCGCTTGACGTGATCGAACGAAGAGCGGGCGAGCTTGGCGCGCCGCTCTTGCGGCACGGCCGCGAGTGGACCGCAACCCGAGAGCGCGATCTCCTGATGTTCGATGCGCTCGGCGCGCACCGCGAGTTTCCGTTACCGGCGTTGATCGGGCCGCATCAGATCGACAATGCCGGCAGCGCGATCGCGTGCGCCAAGGCGCTCACGCGCTTTGCGGTGAGCGATCGGGCGATCGCAGCCGGCCTCCAAAGCGCGCGCTGGCCCGGTCGTCTGCAGCGCCTGACGCGCGGGCCGATGGTCGATGCGCTGCCAAAGAGCACCGAGCTCTGGATCGACGGCGGGCACAATGCCTCGGCCGGCGCTGCGCTCGCCCGCGTGGCCGAGACGCTGTTTGCCGATCGGCCGCTCGATCTCGTCGTCGGCATGCTGAACACCAAGACGATCGACGGGTTTCTCGCGCCTTTAGCCGGCAGAGTGCGCCGGTTGGTCGCGGTCGCGATCCCCGGCGAGACCAACAGCCTGCCAGCCGAAACGGTCGAGGCCGCGGCTCGCGCGCTCGGCATCGCGGCGACCAGCGCCCCCAATTTGGCCACCGCCGTCGAGGGCCTAGGCAAGGTGGCCGCGCCCGGCCACGCCGGCCGCATCCTGATCACCGGCTCGCTCTATCTAATCGGCACCGTCCTGGCCGAGCACGGCTGAACGGCCCTTCAAGTTCCCGCCACAAATGAGGTAGTTTTGACCCTTGAACCGGCGGAGATCGGGCAGGGGGTCAGGTTCATGGCAACACGTGCACGCGCAGGGTCAGTCGAGGCCAAGTCACGCACCGGCACGCACGCCGAGATGCTCGCGCGCGCACAAGAGCTGTTGCCGACCTTGAAGGCGCGCGCGCCGGAGTGTGAGCGCCTGCGCAAGATCCCGCGCGAGACGATCGACGATCTCATGGAAGCCGGTATCATCAATCTGATGCTGCCGAAGCGTTGGGGTGGCTCGGAGCTCGACTATGTCGCGCTCTATGACGTGATCTCGGCGGTCGCCAGCGCCTGCGCCTCTACCTCCTGGGTGCTGACCAATCTGATCAGCTGCAATTTCATGCCATGCTATTGGCCCGAGGAGGCGCAGAAGGAGCTCTGGTCGGAGACGCCCGACACGCTGCTGCTCGGCTCGCTCATCTTTACGGGCGGTCGCGCCGTTCCCACCAAGGGTGGCTACAAATTGAGCGGGCGTTGGCCGCTGGTCTCGGGCTGCGACCATGGCGATTGGCTGGTGCTCGCGGCCTTCGTCGAGGGTGAGGAGGGAGACGCCAGGTTTCGCATGTTCCTGGTGCCGAAGGCGGATTACTCGATCCTCGACACCTGGCACGCCTCCGGCCTCAAGGGCACGGGCTCGAACGACGTGGTGATGACCGACAAGTTCGTGCCCGAGCATCGCACCATTCTCGTCGCGCAGACCAAGGGCGGCGATTCACCCGGCGCGCGAGGCAATACCGGCTTCGTCTATCGCATGCCGTTGTTCGCGCTCTTCTCCTCCTGGGTCGGCGCGTCGGTGTTGGGCGTGGCGCAGGGTGCGCTGCAGGATTTCCTGACCGACACGCGCGCGCGCATCACCAAGATCACCGGCGTGAAGATGGCCGATTACTCCACCGTGCAAGTCAAGGTGGGTGAGGCGGCTTGCGCCATCAACGCCGCCAGGGCGTTGGTCTATGATAATGTGCGCGAGGCCCAGGAGATCGCGAAGGCCGGGGGCATTCCCACCATGGAGCAGAAGCTGCGCTATCGCGCCGATGGCTCCTATGCCGGCGAGATCTGCATGCGCGCGGTCGATCTCCTGCATCGCGCGAGCGGCGCGGGCGGGCTCTACGAGCAGAATGTCATGGCCCGCCACTTCCGCGACGCTCATGCCGGCACATCGCACATCACACAGAATCTGGACATGAACGTTTCGCTTTTCGCCCGTCAACTTCTCGGCCTGCCAACCGACGCGCCGATGCTTTGAGGCATCGCGGCGCACCGCCAAAGGGAGCCTCGCCATGATGAAAGCCGATCAGCCCAAGGCCACCGCCACGCGCTCGCAACCGATTCACTTCAGGAACGTCAAGATCTTCGACGGCCTGTCGGACAAGCTGTTCGATGGCGAGGTGCTCGTGCAGGGCAATCGCATCAAGGAAGTCTCGCGGAAAGCAGGCGGCATTCAGGCCAAGGGTGCCGAGGTGATCGATGGCGGCGGCGCCACGTTGATGCCGGGCCTGATCAACACGCATTGCCACATGAGCTATTGCGGGCCGCAGAACATGGGGCATATCCCGGTCGAGGAGCACATGATGATCACGGCCAGGCAGGCCAAGGTCATCATCGATCACGGCACGACCGCTGCGATCGGCGCGGGGTCCGCGAAGCCGCGCCTCGACATCGTGATCCGGAATGAGATCAACGCCGGTTATACGCCGGGCCCGCGCTATCTCGCCTGCACGCCCGAGATCACGGTGACCGGCGGGCTTGGCGATTCGCGCCAGCTCCATTTCTATCACAACGAGCTTGCGCATTATTTCGACGGGCCGCACGAGCTTCGCCGCATCGTGCGCGAATATTGCCGCGAGGGCGTCGATGTCGTGAAGCTGATGCTCTCGGGCGACCATCTGATTCCTGGTTTCTGCGACGCCGATCAGACCGCGATGGACGAGGACGAGGTCGCGATCGGCACGCACATCGCGCATCAGCGCAGCCGCAAGCTCAACTGCCACGCGCGCAATCCGGAATCGATCAAGCGCGCGGTGAAGTACGGCATCCACCTCATCTACCACGCGACGCTCGCGGACGAGGAATCGCTCGATCTGCTCGAAGCGAACAAGGACAAGCACTGGGTCGTGCCCGCCATCGGCTTCACCTATGCGACCGCCTATGAGGCGGGCGATTTCGGCATCCCGCCCGAGACCGCGGAGAAATGGGGCTTCGTCGATGAGCTCGCCAAGGGCGCCGAGACAATGAAGAAGCTGCACAAGCGCGGCGTGCGCGTGCTGCCCTTTGGTGACTATGGCTTCCCCTGGACGCCGCATGGCACCGAGACGCGCGACTTCGAGCATTTCCAGAAGATGCTCGGTTTCAAGCCCCACGAGATCCTGCGCGCGGCGACCGCCTACGGCGCCGAGGCCTTCGGCAAGGCGAACGAGCTCGGTCAGGTCAAGGCGGGTTATCTCGCCGACCTCGTGATGCTCGACGGCAATCCGTTGCAGGACCTGACACTGTTCCGCGATCAGGCGACGATCCTGATGATCATGAAGGACGGCCAGTACCACAAGGCGCCGCAGGCGCGCCGCAAGGCGGTTCAGCGTCAGGCCGCAGAGTAGGGAGGAACGGCATGTACGCGCGGACTGGCCGAATCCTCGCCGCGGCGCTTCTTGTGCTTGCGCTCGCTTTGTCGGCGGCAGCCGAGGCCAAGGAGAAGGGCAAAGGCAAGGGCAAGCACGGCCGCAGCCACGACGATCACCACACGAGCGATCATCACGCCGGCGCGGTGATCACAGCCGGCGAGATCACGATCATCTACGACTATGTGCGACGCTATGGCGCGGCTGATTTCGGGCCGCCTCAGGGCCTGCCGCCCGGTATCGCCAAGAACCTTGCGCGCGGCAAACCGTTGCCGCCTGGCATCGCCAAGCGCTATTTGCCGCAGCGTCTCGTTTCGACCTTGCCAGCGCGTCCGGGCTACGAGTGGATCGTGGTCGACCGTGACGTGCTGCTCGTCGCGGTGGCAACCGCGATCATCGTCGGTGTGCTGACGGACGTTCTCTAAACGAGAAGGCCCCGCGCTCAACGCGCGGGGCCTTCCGATGTCGCGGCGATTCAGGTCGCGTCAGACCGCGCCCTTCACCCACTCATAGAGCTTCTGCTTCGGCATCGCGCCGACCTTCATCGAAGCAACCTGGCCGTTCTTGAACAGGATCAAGGTCGGGATGCCGCGCACGCCGTATTTCGCCGGCGTCGAATGGTTCTCATCGACATTGACCTTGGCCACCGTGATCTCGGTGCCCATGTCCTTCGCCAGCTCCTCGAGCGCTGGAGCGATCGCGCGGCACGGCCCGCACCACTCGGCCCAGAAATCGACCAAAACCGGGCCGGTCGCCTTCAGGACCTTCTGGTCGAACTCGTTATCCTTAATATGAACAATGCTCATGGGGGCTCCTTGTGCTCGCTCGCCATGAACATAGGTGCGGCCTCCCTGACGGGTCAAGGCGCGAACGGCTCAAGCACGCTTTCTTGTATCCAGTGGAGCACCGGGCGAGCGGTGTAGAAGAGGCCACAGCGAATCGGCCGATCGGGATAGAGCTGGGCGAGAATCGCCCGGTAGGTCGCGAGCTGAGCGAGGTAGGCCGGCGGCGCGTCCTCCGGGCGTTCGGGTATGCGTCCGCCGGTCTTGTAATCGATGACGAGAACGCGATCGTGCGTGATTGCCAGCCTGTCGATCTGGCCAGAGAGCACGACCCCGTTGATCTCAGCCGCCAGCGGCACCTCGCTCAAGCCGTCCGCGCCGAGCAGCGCCGCCATCTCGGGCGCCTCGATTGCTGCGCGGACGATCGCCGCCAGCTCCTTGCGCTCCTTGGAGGGTAGAGCGAGCGATGTGCGCCCGAGATAGCGCTCAGTCGCCTTGGGCCGGGCCGAGGGCTCGAGATCGGGCAGCCATTCGAGCAGGCGATGCACGATCTGGCCGCGCCGGCGCGCCCCCTCAGCCGCTGCATCGAGCGGAGAAGCGATTGGCACCTCGAGCTTGAGCCACGCCGAGGCGCTGATTTGGCGACGCGGCGGGGCTTCCTCCGCGGGCGGACGGAGCGCCCAGGGCGGCAAATCCGGGCGCCCTGCGGCACCCTTGGCCTCGGCTTCCGCTTTGTCGGAAGCGCGGGTCTGAGCAACGTCGAATCGTCGGGCCTCGCCGACAAATCCGCTCGCTTCTGTTGTGCCGACGCGCATCGCGCCTTCGAATCGGTCGAAGCCGGCTTCGATCAGCCGATACCAGCATCCATCTGGCGGTCCCTTCGGGCCGACGTGCCCACCGACATAGAGGCGGTCCTCGGCACGGGTGAGAGCGACATAGAGCAGCCGGCGAAACTCCTCGTCCTGCCGCTGATATTGGACATCAAGCGCCGCCCGGCCGGCATCGTCCAGCAGGCCAATATGGCCGGGGTAAAGCGGCAGCGCTCCGCTGGGTGCGTTGTCAGCGGACCAAAGCAGATCGAGCTCTCGATGGGGCAACGAGGTGGTGTCGGAAAGGATGACCACTGGCGCCTGAAGGCCCTTTGCGCCATGCACCGTCATGACGCGCACCTCATCGCGTGCCGGCTCTCCGTCGCGCTTCACCTCGCCCTCGCTCGAGCGAAGCCAGTGCAGAAAGCCCTGCAGCGAGGGCGGGTGCGAGCGCTCATGGTCGAGCGCGCGCGCCAGAAATTCGTCGATCGCGTCATTGGCCTCGGGGCCGAGGCGCCGTAGCAGGGCCGCACGCCCGCCGCGTGCGAGCAGACCGCCAAAGAGCTCGAACGGCGGCGCGAAATCCACGCGCGCCAGCAGGTCGGCGAAAAACGCGTGCGCCTCGGCGTAGGCCGGCTGTTGATTGCGCCGCATGCCGAGCGCTTGCCAGAGCGAGGCCTCACCCCGGTCATGTGCCAACGCGAACAACCGCTCGTCGTCGAAGCCGATCAGCGGGCTCTTAAGCAAGCAGGCAAAGGTGAGATCGTCCTGCGGTAACAGCAACGCATCGCCGAGCGCCATCAGGTCCCGCACCGCGAGCTGTTCGGTCAACACCATCCGGTCGACCCCCGCGACCGCGATGTTCCGGGCCTTGAGCGCACCGATCAGGGTCGGCCCGAAAATCCGTCGCCGCCGAGCCAGCACGAGGATGTCGCCGGCCCGCATCGGGCGGCCGCGCGAGGGCAACATCGCGTCGGCGCGCTCGCTGTCAGTGCGCGGGTCAAGCCAGCGCTCGATCTGCCCCGCCACGGCCTCGGCGAAGCGGCGCTCCGGATCGTCGGCCTGTTCCTGCTCAAGCGGCGTCGCGCGTGGCGACACGCCCACGGGCTCGCTCGGCTCGATCAAAGGCCAAAGCTCGACACGGCCGGCCTGGCCCTCGCGCACCAGCGTGTGGGCCACCGGCTCGCCGGCGCGCGCGACGCCGGCGCGCACCGCCTCGTCGGCAAAGACGGCATCGACCAGCCTGAGGATCGGGGCGGTCGAGCGAAACGAGCGAACCAGCGGCACATCGTCAAAGCGGATCGCGGCGCTGCGTGCCCGATCCATCAGCCGCTCACGCACCGCCTCGAGCGCGCGCAGATCGGCGCCCTGAAAACTGAAGATCGACTGCTTCTCATCGCCCACGGCAAAGAGCGTGCGCTGGCCCTCTCGCGCGCCTTCGCCGGCGTAGAACTCGTCGACCAGCGCTTCAACGATGCGCCATTGGCCGGGCGCCGTGTCCTGCGCCTCATCGACCAGAATGTGCTCGATTCCGCCATCGAGCTTGTAGAGCACCCAGGCGCCGGCCGCCTTGTCGACGAGCAGCGCCCGGGCGCGGTCAATCTGATCGTCGAAGTCGAGCGCGGCCGCGCGCACCTTCTCGGTGGCATAGAGCGAAGCAAAACGCGCCTCGACGGTGAGCACCGCCGCCGTGTTTGCCGCCAGCGCCGCACGCCTCATCCGGTCGTGGGTCGCGGCGATTCGAGCTTGTTCCAGCAATAGTGATTCATGCGCGCCGGGTGCTTTGGTCACGACGGCCTTGGTCGCGAGCGCTTTCCGCTTGGTCCCGTCCTTGGTCAGGAACACCCCGAGGTACGACCCAAATCGCGACATCCGGCCTTCGGCATCGTTTTCGAGCCATGCGGCAATTCCGGCTGCCTGTTTTGCGTCGTTGCTACCGCCGTGCTCGTTGAGCGCGGCGACTGCGAGGCTCAGTCCCTGTCGATCAAGACGGCCCTCGGTCACGGCCTCGGCAATGATCGCGCGCTCGTCCGTTCCGAACGGCACATCGAGCCGCCGATACAACACCTTCATCGCCGCCGCGAGGTCGCCATGCGCCGCGCGCAGCCGGGCAAGGGCGTCGCGGTGGCGGCGCAGCGCGCCGATCAGCTTCGGAAAGCCGTCTTCGTAGATGGTGGGTGACAAGCGGCGCCACGCGTCGCCGAGCGTGCTGCGGTGCGCGGGGTCGACCTCGGCAAACAGGCGAAGCGCGGCGTTTGCAATCAGGTCGCGCTGCCCGGCCTCGTCCAGCACGTCGAACTGCGGTGCGAGATCGGCCTCGATCGGAAAGCGCCGCAGGAGCGATTGGCAGAAGGCGTGAATCGTCATGATCGGCAGCCCGCCCGGCACGTCGAGCACCTGGGCGAACAGGCGGCGGGCACGCAAACCCTCTGTCAGGCTCGCGGGGCGACCGAGCAGGGCCGCCAAGCCTTCTTGAAGCGCATTGTCCGGCTCGGTCGCGAACCGGGCCAACTTGCCATTGATGCGGCTCGCCATCTCGGCCGCCGCAGCGCGCGTGAAGGTCAGGCAGAGGACGCGCCCGGGCGCGGCACCGCCGAGCATCAGCCGGATCACGCGGTCGCTGAGCAACTGCGTCTTGCCGCTGCCGGCCGAGGCCGAGACCCAGACCGATGCGCCGGGATCGAGCGCCCGCGTTTGAGCGTCGGCAGAATTCAGGCGTGTCATCGGCGTAGCCGGTTCTGCCACTCGCCCAGGCGGGCGAGGTGGTCATAGTCGTTGTAGGTGGGCGCCAGGGCCGGGCGCGGCACGGCCCGATAGGGCGTCGCTGGATCGTCGAAGCGCTCGATCAGCGCGCGCACATCATCGAGCGTCGCCTCGGCGAGCGCGCATGCGTCATCGCAGATCTTGTGTTCCTTGCCCGGCTCGCGTCCGCCGCTCAATTGCCAATAGGCGAGAGCGATCGGGTTGCCTGCCCACGCGATGTCTCGAAAGCCGCTGTGCATCAGAAGCGCTGCCTCGAGCGGCAGCTGGACGCTCAGACCGTCCTCGACCGCCTTCTTGCTTGGTGGTGTTCCGGTCTTGTAGTCGATGACGACCAATCGCCCATCCAGCAGTCGATCAATCCGGTCGGCCCTGCCGGTGAGAAGGAAAGGCCCGCCCGGCATGTCCAAGACAAGCTCGCCCCGGCCTTCCGCGACGAGCACGCGCTCAAAGTCCGCGCGGCCGCGCTCGAGATCGATGAACGCTGCGGCGATGCGTTCGAAGCGCGGCCACCAGAACGCCATGGCCGCCGGGCGGTGGGCAAAGGCCATGAAGTGCCGTTTGCCGAGTGCGAGCAGGCGGGTCAGCGCGTCACTCGGCAGCAGGTCGGGATAGTCCTTTCGAAAGGCGTCCAGCACGTCGTGAATCAAGATGCCGCGCTCGGCCGCACCAGGCTCCGCATCGATCGGGTCAAGCGGCTCAAGCTTGAGCACGCGGCGCGCATAGATCGCGTAGGGGTTACGCAACCAGGTTTCGATCTCGGTGACCGAGGCCTTGCGCGGCCGCGCGTTCCGGGGTGGACGCGGCGCGGGCGGCGCGCAGGGCCTCACCGAGTCGGGCGCATCGAGCTTCGCGTGCCACGTCTGCCACTGGCCAGTATCGAGCGCAGCCTTTGCCCCCGGCGCAATCAGGTCGAGCAACGCGTCGAGCCGCGTGAGCCAACGCGATGGCACGGTGGGTGCGCCGGCCGCGCGTCGCGCGCGCGTGATCATCAGCTCCTGCGCGCCCCAGCCCTGCGCGAAATCATGGGCGGAGAGGCCGATGCGCCGCTCGGGCGGCGAGAGTCCAACCGCTTCGCGCATGGGCCGGCTGAGCCAGGGGTCGGGCTCGGGCTCCGGCGGCCAGGCGCCCTCATTGAGCCCGCCGAGTATCGCGAGGTCGGTGCTCTGCAAGCGCGCTTCGAGCGGGCTCCAGATGAAGAGCCGCGCATGGCGGGGCCGGGTCGGTCGCACGATTTGCCCCGCGATCAGCGCCTCGAACATGGCAGGGTAGGACGCCGCCTCGATCGGCGGCAGGTCATTCGCCGCCTCGCGCAACTCGGTCATGACGCGCGCCGCGGCCTCGCCCGCTTCGCCCGACCAAAGCCGCTCGGACCCCGGAGTCGTATCGCTCGTCGCCAACGTCTCTGCGACGTTCAGATGTTGGTCGAGCAGGGCGCTGAGCGCGGCGCTTCGATCGGCGAGCGTCCGCGCCAGCCCATCGAATGTGTTCTCAAGCTCGCCGAGCCAGGGCTCGATCTCGGCTCGAGCCGCATGGGCGATCGATCTCGGGTCGGTCGATGCGTCCGCGAGCGCGGCGCGCGTGCCGGCAAACCCAGGCTCGGGCCGCGGGCCACGCAGGCAGGCGCGTTCCAGCAAGCGCGCGAGGCGCCGGCACTCGGCCGGTGCGCGGCCCGTGGCGGCAAGCGGGTGTTTCAAGAGCGCGAGCAAGGGTGCCGGCGCGGCCTGTTCGGCAATGGCCCGAAGCACCAGACGCAAATAGGTGCCCGGCGCGGTCAAGGCCAAGGGGCGCCCGGCCGAGTCATCGACCTCGACACCATAGCGTTCGAGTTGCGCCGCCACGCGTCGCGCCAGGCCGCGCTCGGGAGTAACCAGTGCCGCGCTGCGCCCCGGTGTCTCCAGAGTCTCGCGCAGCTTGAGCGCGATGATGCCGGCTTCCGCCTCCTCATTGGCGCAAGTCAGGATCGTGATGTCGTGGAGCGCGTCGGGCGCGAGCGGCGGCAGCGCCCGCCAGGCCTCGGTGCTGTCGGCCGGGCGCAGCGCTTCGCTGAGCAGTGCCAGGCGCGCAACCCGGTGGGTCTTTCGCGCCTCCGCGCTTCCCAGGTCTCGCACCGTCCGTCTCGGCGTTTGCAGCCGCTCGAGCAGGCGCTTGAGGCCGTATTGCGGGTGGCTCGGCTCGATCGATTCCCACGCTGCATCGTCGAGTGACGGGTCGAGACCGGGCAGCACGACGCAGCCCTTTGGCGCGCGCGCGATCGCCTCGATCAGATCGGCGGTCGCGGGTAGGCTGCCGGTCGAGCCGGCGGCGATCACGCGATGCGCCGGCGGTTTGGCGCGCCACGCGGCGGCCAGCCGTTCGAGCGCACGATTGCGGTGGGCGATCGGGTCGGAGAGCTTCAGTTGCGCGAGCACTGCGGGCCAGCCCTCGGTGACGATCGCGAGGAACTCGACCACATCCTGCCAATGGGCGGCGAAGCGCTCGGGCGCGAGGGTCTTGAGCTTGGACGCGTCGACGCGCTCGCTGTCGAGCTCGTCGATGAAGCGGGCGAGCGCGCGCGCGAGGCGGGCGCATTCGTCGGCGCTGCGCCGCTCCGCTTTCGGTCGTCGCTTTGCGTCCCAGGCCATGACCAGCCGCATGAGCATGAGCTCGCGGCGGAGCGGCGAGACGACGGGCGGGCTCTCATCGGGCCAGAGGTCGAGCGGTCCGGTGAGCGCCACCTCGTCATCGTCAAGGTCGCCGAACGGGCGAATACGCGGCAGCAGGGTCGCTTTGCTTCCGCTCAGGCGGATCAGGGCATCGCTGATCGCACGCACCGCGCGGCGCGTCGGCACGAAGATCAACGTTCGCGCGAGCGCGAGAGGATCATCGCTACTACCGCCAAGTAGTCCCGGCCGCAGCAGTTCGGCGGCCAATGTCTCGGCAAACGGCAGACCGGTCGGGATCGAGAAGACGGTCGGCTCTGGCGGCCGATCGCGCGCCGTCGTCATGGGGCGCTGTGCAGCGTGCGCTCGGCGTCCGCAAGCGCTGACGGTGTACCGACATGCAGCCAAGCGCCGTCATGCACCAGGCCGAACAGGCGACCGGCCGCCTCGGCGCGGTCATAGAGCCGCTTCAGCGAGAAGGCGCCACCGCGCTCACCCGAGAACAGCCGTGGCGTCAGGATCTGCGTGCCGGTGAAGACGAAGGGTGCCGAGGGTCGGTCGCCACGGCTCGTTAGCCGACCCTCTCGATCGATAGCGTAGTCGCCGGCGCCGTCATAGCCGAATGCGCGCTCGACCGGCTGGAGCAACAGCAACGCATCCATCGATCGGGGGTCAAAGCGCTCGGCGAGGCGGGCGAGCGCGGGCGAGGCGCCGTCGCGAACGATCACGTCGCTGTTGAGCACAAAGAAGGGCTCGGCGCCGAGCCACGGCAGGGCCTTGAGCACGCCGCCGCCGGTTTCGAGCAGCTCGACCTCGCGAGACACATGAATCGTGAGCATCGGGTGTCGCCGCGCGAAAGCCGCCATGTGACGCTCGATCTGCTCGGCCAGATGATGCGCGTTCACCACGATCTCGCGAACATCCGCGGCGACCAACAGATCGAGCGCATGGTCGAGAAGCGCCCGGCCGGCCACTTGCACCAGCGGCTTCGGGGTGTGCTCGGTCAACGGCCGCAGCCTGAGGCCGCGCCCCGCGGCGAGCACCATGGCCCGACGCGGTGGCGATCCGTTCACCGATCGCGCTCGCGCATGGCGGCAGGAACCATCGCATTCATCCAGTCGGCAATCGGCCTGAGCGCGGGGTGTGACAGATCGTGCTCGACCAGGCGCCAGATGCGCGGCAGAAATTCAAGATAGCGCGGCTTGCTGTCTCTCTTCGCCAGTCGCGCGAACACGCCGATGATGCGGATATTGCGCTGCGCGCCCATGACCGCGTAGGACGCCGCGAACGCCGAGCGATCAAGCTCCGGCCGGGCTGCCAAATAGCGCTCGATCATCGCGGTCACGATATCGGGAGGCACATCGCGCCGCGCATCCTCCAGCAGCGAAACCAGGTCATAGGGCAACGGCGTGATGATCGCATCCTGAAAGTCGAGCAGGCCGACACGCTGAACGCCGCGTCGCCTGGGCAGCCAGATCAGATTGTCGGCATGGAAATCGCGCAAGGCGAGAGTCAAGGGCATGCGCTCGCCTGCTGGCAAGATTGCGCGCCAGGCATCACGAAACCGGCGCCGTTCGTCCGCGCGCGCCTCGCGCTCCAGCCGGCGCGGCACGTACCAATCGAGGAACAGCTCGGCATCGCCGATCAGCTTCGCTTCGTCATAGCGCGCGACGCCCTCGGGCGGCGCATGGCGATGCAGATCGGCCAAGAGGTCGATCGCTGCGGCATACAACTCGGTTTCGACCGATGAGTCGGCACCGCGCGCCAGAATGCGCGTGTAGAGATCGTCGCCAAGATCTTCGAGCAGCACGAATCCCTCGGTTTCGCTCGCCGCCATGATGCCGGGTGCGCTATACCCGAGCGCAGCGAGATGACGCGCGATGGCAAGGAAGGGGCGCACGTCCTCCTTAGGCGGTGGCGCATCCATCAGCACCGCGGTTCGGCCATTCAGGCTCAAGCGCTCATAGTGGCGGAACGAGGCATCGCCGGCGAGCGGGCGGCGCTCGGCTGCGCCCCACCCCGAATCCACGAGAAACCTCGCCGATGCTGCGCCGCGCTCGCTCATGGCGTCGGATCATCCATCGCGGCGAGAAGCGCCTGCGCCCGTGGGCCGTGTGCAATCAGATGCGCGCGCCGCGCGTGCTCGTCAACGCCCGGCTCAAGCACCAGCTCGAGCCAATCGGCGGGCATCAGCGCGCCGAGCCGCTCCGGCCATTCGATCAGCAGCACGGCATGGCGGCGCGCCTCATCGAGCCCAAGTTCGAGCGCCTCCTCGGGCGCCTTCAGCCGATAGAGGTCGAAGTGCCAGATCACGGCGTGATCGTCCTCATAGGTCTGGACCAGGGTGAAGGTTGGGCTCGGCACCTCCGTCGGTCCTAAGATCGACGTGATGAAGCCGCGCGCGAACGTGGTCTTGCCGGCACCGAGCTCGCCCCTGAGGCCAAAGACGTCGCCGGGTCTCGCATGGCGGGCAAGGCGCTGCGCGAGTCGCTCGGTTGCCGCGAGATCCTCAAGCGCGATCAGGCGGGCATCACGCGCATGCGTGGTCATCGCGCAAAGGGTGAGGTCGCCTGGGCATCGACCGGCGGGCTCAAGGGAAAGACGCAGGTGACGGTCGTGCCGACGTCGGGTTGCGATTCGAGCTTGAGCTCGCCGCCATGGAGCTCGACGAAATAGCGCACGAGCGAGAGCCCGAGCCCTGCGCCCGATTGACGCGCGAGCGGCGACTGGCCGCGCCGGAACTTCTCGAACACCGTCTTCTGCTCTTCGCGCTCGATGCCGATGCCGGTGTCGGCGACCCAGACGAGGATCGCCTTCTCGGTGCGCCGGGCGCCGAGCGTCACCTTGCCGCCCGCGGGGGTGAACTTGAGCGCGTTGCTCAAGAGGTTGAACAGCACCTGCTTCAGGCGACGTTCATCGGCGTCCAAACGCCCGATAGAGCGCGGGCAATCGAGCGCAAGCTCGAGCCGCTGTTTGCGCGCCGCCTCCTGCACCAGATTCAGCATGCTCACCAGAACGCTGTGCACGTCGACCGATTCGACCTCGAGCACGATGAGGCCGGCCTCGATGGTCGCGAGATCCAGAATGTCGTTGATCAGCGAAAGCAGTTGCTGCGATGACTCGAGCACGCCGCGCGCATATTCGAGCTGGCGCTCGTTCAACGGCCCGAAATACTGATTCACCAGGATCTCGGTGAAGCCGATCACGGTGTTGAGCGGCGTGCGCAGCTCATAGGACACGTTGGCGACGAACTCGGATTTCAGCCGATCCGCGGTTTCGAGTGCCTCGGTGCGCTCGCGCAGCGCGCGTTCGACCTGCACGCTGTCGCTGATGTCGAGATAGGACACCAGCGTGGCGCCATCGGGCAGCGGCACGAAGGCGCAGTCGAGCACCTTGTTGTCGCGCCGCGAAAGACGCAGGCTCGAGCGCGCGCGCTCCGAGACATGCGCGATGAATTCGCGCCGGTGCTTCTCGAACTCGGCGGGCGCAAAATGCGCCTCGATGATGTCGAGGAAGTCGTTGACGTGCGGTTGCGCCACCAGGCTCTCGGGGTTGAGGCCCCACACCGTGGCAAAACCGGGGTTGAACAGTTTGAGGCGCCCGTCCGCGCCAAACACTGCCACCGCCTCATAGAGATTGTCGAGCGTTGCGCGCTGCACCGCCGCGAGCGTCGAGTGCGAGCGCTCAAGCGCGAACTTGTCGGTGACGTCCTGCGTGATGAAGAGCAGGCCGCCGAACGGGTGCGGCGTGATGATCTGGCGCAACGCAGAGCCATCCGGCAGATGCAGTAACTCCTCGACCGGCTCGGTGACGCTGGTGAACAGGCGCTGCAGGCGGATCTTGTAGGCGCGCCAATCCGCCTGCTCGGGCAAACGCCGCTTCTCCCGAATCGCGTCGACCACCTCGCTGATGGTCGGCTCGGTGCGCAGAAACTGCTCGTCCAGGAGATAGAGCTTGCAGAACTCGGCGTTGAAGAAATTGAGGCGGGTGTTGGCGCCGTAGATCGCGATTGCGGTCGAAAGCGCTTCGAGCACCTCGCCATGGCCGCTGATATGGCGCTTGAGCGCGCTCTCGGCTTCTTCGAGAGCGGTCACGTCGCGCGCCCAGCCGATCGTGCCGCCGCCCTCTGCGGGCGCCTCGTTGATGTCGAGCAGGCGGCGCTCGCCCTTGATGACCACGTGATAGCGGGCACTCGTCGCCGCCGCGTCGGACTTCGCGCGCCGGGCGATCGCGCGCGGGTCGATGCCGGGCGCAGTCGCGATCAGCTCGATGCCAGGGCGCTTCAGCGCCACTTCGCGCGGGGCCTCAACCGCCGCCGCATAGGCTTCGTTGCACCAAAGGAGATCGAGCTCGACATCGCGGCGCCAGATCGGCATGGCAATCGAATCGGCGATGGCCCGCAAATTCTCGGCCTCGCCACGGCCCGTACTCGCCGCCGCTTCGAGCGCGGCGGCTTTGCTCACCTGCTCGGTGCGATCGGAGAGCGTGAGGCAGACGCTCGTGTCGTCAGCCACCGCGATCGCCTCGAACGTGCGCATTCCGTCAGCGCTGCGGCAGAGCCGCTGCACGCGGCCACTGGGCTCGAGCCGGGCC